>JALYVC010000114.1 GCA_030853445.1 Actinomycetota bacterium
CCTCCTCGAGGTCGCGCATCGCCGCGTCGGTGTCCCCGGACCAGTAGCTGAGGTAGCCCGAGGCATACGTGGCGTAGGGCGCCCACGGTCCGCTGGAGCCGCGTTGGAGGAGGCGGGACAGCCAGAATCGTCCCTCGTCGACGTTGGTCGTGGCGAAGTACCGGTGAAGTCTGAACGCCAGCTCCTGACAGCGGTCCAGGTCTGCACGGCCGGCGAGCGCGGCCCCGAACAAGGAGCGCACGGAGGCGAGGACGTCGGTGATCTCGTCGCGGAAGGCTCCCGGGGCGGCCCGGGCATCGTCAGGCAGCCGGGACCGGACCGCGTCGGCGAGACGCCCGTATGCCGCTGGCTCCTCGCCGGCGTCACGGAGCAGCTGAGCTGCGAACTGGTGCAGGTCGTCGTCTTGTCGGTAGCGCCAACGCGCCCCTGTGCGGTCGACCGACATCAGCCCACGGGCCGTGAGCTCCCGGAGCACTCGTACGACGCGTACAGCGGCGATCCGTTCGTCCGAAGTGACCTCACGCAGCAGGGCCAGGCTGACCGGTCCTTCCAGGACGGCGGCCCGGCGAAACACCGTCTGCTCGTCGTCGTCGAGTAGCTCGTAGGTGCTTCGCGTCACCGACCGCAGGGTGTCGCCGACGCTTGGGCCGCGCTCCTGCAGGTGGTCGAGGAGGTCGCCGGGCGGCATGGCGGTGAGCTGGGCTGCGACCAGCTCGAGGGCGAGCGGCAGGCCGTCACAGCGGCGACACAAAGCGGCGACGTCTTGCGCGTTCGTCGCGTCGACTGACAGCTCGCCCCCGGCTTCGCGTACGCGGTCGGTCAACAGCCGGACCTGGCTGTTGAGGCGAAGGTCGTCCACCCCGACCACGGGCGTCATCGGCTGCACCGTCAGGACGTGCTCGCCGTCTATGGAGAGCGGCCAGCGGCTCGTCACCACGACCGTCAGCGAAGGTGCGTGTGTGTGCAAGGTGTTCACAAGGGAGGCGACGCCGTCGGTGACGGCCTCGCAGCCGTCCAAGACGAGAAGGAGCGGGCCGAGCGGACCCAGGTAGCCGGCGACGGCGACCGCTGCATCTGCAGCGCCGACGTGGACCCCGAGCTCGAGGGCGACAGTCGAGGCGACCAGCGCCTCGTCGGGCACTGCCGTCAGCGAGACCCACAGTGGGGCGCCGGTGAAGTCCCCAGGGCTGAGGGCCACCTGTGCGACCAACCGCGACTTGCCTACGCCGCCGCGGCCGACGACGGTGATTAGTCCGCTACCGGCCACGGCCTCGGTCAGGGCAGCCAGCTCGGCCTGGCGGCCCACGAAGGACGAGGCCGAGTGAGGCACCCGTGCGTACGTCGAGCCGGCCTGGTCCCGGATCACGTCCAGGTAGACCGCAACCGTCTCCGCGCTGGGATCCACACCGAGCTGGTCAGCAAGGACCGAGCGGCAGTAGCCGTATGCAGCGACGGCCCCCGCTCGGTCGCCGGACCGGGTCAAGGCTGTCATCAGGTTCCGGTGACTGCCTTCGTGCAGCGGCCACGCCGCGACCGCTCCGCGGGCGGTCTCGACGGCGAGATGATGCTGTCCGAGACGCATCGCTGCCTCGACGGTCAGATCGCTGGCTTGCCTCGCCGTCCCCTCGATCTTCTGGCGGTATGGCTCGAGCCACGCGGCGTCCTCGTCCGGCAGGATGGCGGCCCCCGACAGCGTCGTCAGAGAGGTGACGAGGTCGAGAGCGGCTTGCGGTCGGTCCGCCGCGACGAGCTCGGCGGCCCGGCCGACGTCCCTCTGCGCCCGGTAGAAGTCGACCTCGACATCTCGGGCAAGGCGGTACCCCGCCGAGGCGGTCTCGATCAGCCGCTCCCCGTCCTCGGCCACGGAGGCACACGAGCGGCGGATGCCGAGGATGACGCCACGCAATGCGACCTGCCAGGTGGGCGGCAGCTCGTCACCCCACACGACGCTCGCCAGTCGATGGGGGGTCACGTCGCCGCGCGCCAAAGCCAACGCCACGAGGACGACGCGCGCACGTCGGCCGCCGAGGCCGGCCCCTGAGACGGCAGCAGTCGCCGAACTGACCGTCACAGAACCGATCACGCTCACGTGCACACCATCGAACCCTAGTCGGCCCAAGGGTCGGCTGGCGGCCGTTGAGTCCGGCGCCTGGGCCGGGCGGCTGCTCCTACATTGCCGCGTGGACCGCCTTTACGACCGCCTCGAGCTGACTCGCTGTCGGCGGGCTCATCCTGCCGGGGCTCGAATCCGAGGCTGCGATGGTGGCCTGCCCGAAGACGGCGACGAGCTCGGTCGGACCGACGAGCGACTGGTCCCCGACCCCGCTGCCGGGCTGCAGCTTGTTGCCGGCGGCCTGGTTGAACGTGGTCACGGCATCGGCCGGATCGACGGTCGCCACGATCACGTCGAACTCGGCATCGCTGGTGCTATAAGCGCAGTATGCCGCTGAGGCCGGATCCGGGAGGGGCACGTTCTTGCTGACCGTGTACTGCCGACCGAGCAGCATGTTCAGCTTCGACACGGTGAGATAGGCGCAGGCACCGTCGCGAGAACTCACGCCGGTGGCGGCGTCGGGCGACGAGGTCGCGGCGTGCGGCACCGCCACCGAGGTCGGCGAGGCGGACGAACTCGTGATGGGCGCAAGCGCCGGGGTGGCACTCGCGGCTTTGGTGGCGCTGCAGCCACCCAGCACGCCAGCCAGGATGAGGACGCCGGACAGTGCGCGGACGCCTCGGGGGACACGGTCTGACATCACGACGCTTCAGATTTAGCGGGCATCAGGCCATCCCACCGGTGGGCCGTAATGTCTGGGTAACGCCCACTGGGTGTCCCTACTGAAACTGGTCGCGCAGAGAGCAGCAGGCTCCGGCTCCTGGGCGGTGCGTGGTCTCCTCGCGCCGGGATTACCGAGACGTTACCGGCGGCTGGTGGTGTTCGAAGGGCACCGGCAAGCGTGCTGTGCCCGGCCTCTGGAGACTGCTATGAGAGTTCGTACTGGCCTGATCGTCCTCGGCA
>JALYVC010000140.1 GCA_030853445.1 Actinomycetota bacterium
CGGGAGGAGCCCTCGGCGGCGCAGGTCGCCCGCCAGGAGGCGCGTCAGTCCCGCCGCGAGGCCCAGGCCGCGCGTCAGGCGGCCCAGGCCGCCCGCCTGGAGGCCCAGACCGACCGGCAGGACGGCAAGTCGGCGAGGCAGCCGGCCACCGATGGTGGACCGGCCCCCCGCAGCACCGGACCAGCTGACAGGCAGCCTCGACTGAGCGGGCCGACCGGTCAGTCGGGCCAGTCGGGCCAGTCGGGCCTGCCGGGCCAGTCGGGCCAGCCGGACCCGCAGGGATCCTCCCCAGGGTCGGCCCAGGGTGACTACGAGGACGACGACCGCCCCGGCGGCCGTCGTCGCAACCGTCAGCGCAGCCGCGACCGCAAGCGTCGGGGGGTCACGCCGGGAGCGCAGGAGTTCGAGCCCGAGCTGCAGGTCGCCGACGACGACGTGCTCGTGCCCGTGGCTGGCATCCTCGACGTGCTCGACAACTACGCCTTCGTGCGTACCTCCGGCTACCTCCCGGGGCCCAGCGACGTCTACGTGCCGCTCGGCCTGGTCAAGAAGCACGCACTGCGCAAGGGCGACGCCGTCACCGGTGCGGTCAAGGCGCTGCGCGAGGGCGAGCAGCCGCAGCAGGGTGGCAGCAACGGGCGGCAGAAGTTCAACGCACTGGTGCGGCTCGACTCCATCAACGGAGCCAACCCGGACGACGCCCGCACCCGCAGCGACTTCGCCAAGCTGACCCCGCTCTATCCGCAGGAGCGTCTGCGCCTCGAGACCGAGACGTCCGGCTGGACGGCTCGCACCATCGACGTGGTCGCCCCCATCGGCAAGGGCCAGCGCGGGCTGGTCATCGCGCCGGCCAAGGCGGGCAGGACCATGGTCATCCAGGCCATCGCCAACGCCGTGACGGCCAACAACCCGGAGTGCCACCTCATGGTCGTCCTCGTCGACGAGCGGCCCGAGGAGGTCACCGACATGCAGCGCGCGGTGAGAGGGGAGGTCATCGCATCGACCTTCGACCGTCCTGCCGAGGACCACACCACCGTCGCCGAGCTGGCCATCGAGCGGGCCAAGCGGCTGGTCGAGCTGGGGCACGACGTCGTCGTCCTGCTCGACTCGATCACCAAGCTGGGCCGGGCCTACAATCTCGCGGCCCCCGCCTCGGGCCGGATTCTCTCGGGCGGGGTCGACAGCGCGGCCCTCTATCCCCCGAAGAGGTTCTTCGGGGCGGCCCGCAACATCGAGAACGGGGGGTCCCTGACCATCATCGCGACCGCCCTGGTCGAGACCGGTTCGCGGATGGACGAGGTGATCTTCGAGGAGTTCAAGGGCACGGCCAACATGGAGCTCACGCTGTCGGGTGAGCTGGCCAACCACCGGATCTTCCCGGCGGTCGACGTGGGCGCCTCAGGCACCAGGCGCGAGGAGCTGCTCATGAGCGACGAGGAGCTGAGCATCGTCTGGAAGCTGCGTCGGGTGCTCGGTGGCCTCGAGCCCCGGCAGTCCATGGAGCTGCTGCTGCGTCGGCTGAAGAAGACCCGCAGCAACATCGAGTTCCTGCGCCAGGTGCAGCTCACCTCCGCCGCCAAGCTCGGCGAGGGTGACGCCTGACCACACCACCGCGCAGGACCCCGAGCGGGGAATGCCGGCGGCCCCCGGGCCGTTTGGAATGACGTGCCCCGCTCTGGCACACTGACCCGTTGTCCGGTTCACGGCGCCACCGTCCCTCGCACTCGGTGGGGGGCTGCCGACCCGGACGACCTGACCCAAGGAGAGCACTGTGAAGAAGGACCTGCACCCCCACTACGTCGAGACCGCCGTCACCTGCTCGTGCGGCAACTCGTTCACCACCCACAGCACCGCGGCCTCCGGCTCGATCAAGGTCGAGGTGTGCTCGCAGTGCCACCCCTTCTACACCGGCAAGCAGAAGATCCTCGACACCGGTGGCCGCGTGGCCCGGTTCGAGGCCCGCTACGGCAAGAAGGCCGCCAAGTAGCTCTCCCGTCACGCCGGTCCCGGCGGCAGCCCACCTGCCGC
>JALYVC010000161.1 GCA_030853445.1 Actinomycetota bacterium
GTGCCGAAGGGTCGTTGCGCGGCGGCGGCGACATACGTCGACCAGCCGTCGACCCGCGAGCCCGAGACCAGCGGCGACGTGCACCCGGAGACGTCGTCGGGCTGGGCGGCCCGACCGCCCGCCGACAGGGTCAGCCACCCGTCGACGGGGCACGTGGCGCGGTGGACCGTCGTGACGTTGAGGCTCGCCGACGACCCGTCGCGCAGGAGCGCCCAGAGCGCGGGTGTGCGGGTGGGGTCGAGGTCGGTGGCCGCGAGGCCGCCGACCCCGACGACGACCATGCTCGTGCCCGCCGCCGGCCCGAGGTGCAGCGTCTCGTGTGGGGTGCGGTCGGTATGGAGCGCGCTCCCCAGGAGCGTGGCGAGCGCCAGCGCGAGGAGCCCGGCCAGCGCCTGCCCGAGCTGTCGACGCGTCACTCCCTCAGCGTAGGGGCTCCTTCCGGGGAGCCCCTGGGCTCGACCCGCCCCGCGCTGGACGGTTCACCATCGGACGGTGCGGTCCGTACTACCGTGGCGACGCAACGGGGCGGCCCCCGGCCGCTCCTCATGACCTGTTCTCCCCCTCCCATCCCCCTCGTCTGCCCTCACCCGCGCGCCCAGGAGGCCCGATGACCACCCGCTACGGCTACCTCGGGCCGCGGGGCACGTTCTGCGAGATGGCCCTCCACGCATGGCTCGCGTCGCCGACCCACCTCGGGAGCGAGGCCGACGGTCCGGGCCTGGAGCAGGTGCCCTGCAGCTCGGTCGCCCTCGCCCTCGCGGCCCTGCGGGCCGGTGAGCTCGACGCCGTCATGGTGCCGATCGAGAACTCCGTCGAGGGCGGCGTCAGCGCCACCCTCGACGCGCTCTCGGTGGGTGACTCGCTCGTCATCATCGGTGAGGTGCTCGTGCCGGTGACCTTCGTGCTCGGGGCCCGGCCCGGGGTCGGGCTGGCTGACGTGCAGGCGGTCGGCACCCACTCCCACGCGTGGGCGCAGGTGCGGGGCTGGATGGACGCCCACCTGCCCGGGGCGGCCTACGTGCCCACCCTGTCGACGGCGGCGGCCGGGGCCGGGCTCGACCCCTCGGTCAGCGAGCCGGCGCCCTACCAGGCCTTCGTGGGGGCGCCGGTCGCGGCGACCAACCACGGGCTCGAGGTGCTTGCCGCCGACATCGGTGACCACCCCGACGCCGTCACCCGTTTCGTGCTCGTGGCCCGGCCGGGTCGCACGGCGCCGCCCACGGGGGCCGACAAGACGAGCGTCGTGCTCTACCAGCGCGAGGACCACCCCGGTGGTCTGCTCGAGCTGCTCGAGCAGTTCGCGACCCGGGGGGTCAACATGACGAGGCTGGAGTCGCGACCGACCGGGGCCGTGATGGGCTCCTACTGCTTCACCATCGACTTCGAGGGCCATGTCACCGACGAGCGGGTGGGCGAGACCCTCATGGGTCTGCAGCGGGTGTGCGCTCGGGTGCGCTTCCTCGGGTCGTACCCCCGAGCCGACGGCGTGCCCACCCCGCCGCGGGTGGGGACGGCGGAGGACGACTTCGTCCGCGCCCGTGGATGGCTCGACGGTCTCCGGAGCAGCACCACCTGACCGAGCCCCGACTGCTGTGGGCAGGGGGCTGCTGGGGCGTCGACGCCCGCGGTGTCAGGGGCGGGGCGCCACGCGCACGACAAGGGCGAGGTGGTCGGCCACCGCCTTGATGGCACGGGCCGGCCCGATGGTGTCGCCGTCGACCTGCACCTCCTCGGGGTGGTCGACGCTCACCTCGATCTCGGCCGCCGCGTGGTGGTCGACCAGGGCGTGCCCCCGCCGGCTGCGGGTGGCGAGCTTGGTCGCGACCGACGCCCAGCCCATCGGCCCACGGGGGGAGATGACGACGACGTCGAGCAGCCCGTCGTCGACGAGGGCGTCGGGCATCAGGTGCAGACCACCGAGCAGACGGCCCACGTTGCCGATGATGACCGTGCGGGTGCGTCGGGTGAGGGGTGGCTCACCACCGAGGCGCAGCCGCACCTTGAAGGCGTTGCCGACGAGGCTGCGCGCCCCGGTGACGAAGTAGGCCGCACCGCCGACCCTGGCCTTGAGGGCCTCGGGGGTGTCGGCCATGATCTGGGCGTCGAGCCCGAGACCGGCCATGACCAGGAAGAGGTGCTCCTCGGGGATGGTCCCCTCCTCGCGGGTCACCTGGAGCCGACCGACGTCGACCCGGTGGTTCTGCCCGGTGATGGCCACGAGGAGCGCGCGCTCGAGCGAGTCGACCGGCAGGCCGAGGTTGCGGGCGAAGAGGTTGCCTGTCCCCCCGGGCAGCAGACCCATGGGGATGTCGCTGCCGACGAGTCCAGCGGCGACGGCGCGGACCGTCCCGTCGCCGCCGAGCGCGCAGACCAGGACGGCGCCGTCGGCCAGCGCCTGTCGGGCCTGCCCCGTGCCCGGGTCGAGGGCCGTCGTCTCGTACCACAGTGGCTCACCCAGGCCCTCGGAGAGCATCATCGTCGTCACCCGCAGGCGCACGGCCTCGAGGTCGGTGAACTTGGTCGGGTTGGCGATCACGGCCGCCCGGCGAAGCGGCTCGGGCGCCTCCTGCGCACCCTCGGGCCGGAAGTCGTTGCGGTGCGGCCGACGTCCGAGGCCGGTGCCGAGCCGGGGGCCACCACCACGGCTGTTGCGGGCGCCGATCAGCACCACGACGACAGCGACGACGACGATCGCCGCCACCACCCAGAACCACGGGTTGCCAAGCACGGGACGACGCTATCGGAGGGCGCACCCGGCTCGGGCCGCGATCCCACCGGTAGCCTCCGGACGTGACCGAGCCGCACGCGTCCGAGCCGCAGACCCCGCCGCCTGACGACAAGGACTGGACCTGGACCCTGCAGCGGGTCTGCCCGGAGTGCGGGTACGACGCCGCGACCGTGGAGCGGTCGGCCGTGCCCGCGCTCGTGGGTGACGCGATGTCGCGCTTTCCCCACGCGCTGGGTCGCCCCGGCGCCGCCCGACGACCCGCGCCCACGACGTGGTCGCCGCTGGAGTACTCCTGCCACGTGCGTGACGTGTGCCGCGTCTTCGCCGGGCGCGTCGACCTCATGCGCGAGCAGGACGAGCCCCGCTTCGCCGACTGGGACCAGGACACCACCGCGCAGCAGGAGCGCTACTGGGCGCAGGACCCGGCCGTCGTCAGTGCCGAGGTCGTGCAGGCCGCCGACCTCGCGGCCGCTGCTTTCGCGCGGGTGCGCGGCGACGACTGGGAGCGTCGCGGGGTGCGCAGCAACGGGTCGGAGTTCACCATCGACTCGCTGGCGCGCTACTTCCTGCACGACCTCTACCACCACGTCGCGGACCTCGGGCAGCACTGAGGCGCGAAGCCATCCGGGGGCTCAGGCCCTGAGCGTCACACAGCCTCGGCCGCGAGGGCCTCGATGCGGTCCCAGTCGCCGACCGCGACGGCATCATTGGGGGTGAGGTGTGACGACGGCGCCGACGTCCCTTGGAGATCGCCACCACCGTCGTAGGCCGGGCGGAGTGTGAGCCACGACCCGCCCCAAGGGCGGGACGGTCCAGCTCGGGCCGCACATCCGGCGTAGCCGTCCTTCGTGGCGCAGGCCAGCCGGTGCGGCAGGGGGCCCTGGGTCAGCCCTCGTCGGCCCCGGCCCGCACGATGTCGTTGCGGTGGTGGACGGCCTCGTGGGCGGCCTGCCGGGCCAGGTAGCGCAGCGTACGGACCTCGGCGCGGGAGCCGTCGCGACGCATGACCTGCCGTTCCCAGGCCTCGACGGGGACGTCGGCGACCTCGGCCGCAAAGCCCCTGGCGTGGGATCGGAGCCCGTCGACGACGGCCACGACCGACGCGTCGCGGTAGCCGAAGCGGGTGGCGCGCAGCTCGGCATAGAGGGGGTCGAAGGCCGGGGTGTCCTCGCGGAGGCCACGGTGCAGGCGCACCATGGTGGCCGCGAGCACGTCGCGCACGTGGCAGGCGTACTCGATCGGTGACCACTCCAGCGGGCTCGGGCGGCGACGCAGGACCCCCGGCGGCAGCTGCCCCAGGATGCCGGGCAGCTCGGCCACCACAGCGTCGACGAGACGTACGGCGCCCCCCACCGTGACGGCCTGGTAGTCGAGGCCGCAACGCGAGCACGTGTAGAGCTCGTCGTAGACGGGCGGCAGTTCGCTCACCCCACCCACTGTACGAGCCGCGCTCCGGCAGCGCTGGATGGCAGCTCCGGACCGCGCGGATAGGGTGACGCCATGATCGACATCAAGCTCGTGCGCGAGAGCCCGGACGTCGTCCGGGCCTCGCAGCAGGCCCGCGGTGAGGACCCCGGCCTCGTCGACGCGATCCTCGGCGCCGACGACCGGCGCCGGGCGACGCTGATCGACTTCGAGGGCAGGCGGGCCGAGCAGAAGGCGGCGAGCAAGGACGTCGGCGCACTGATGGGCCGAGCCCAGAAGGCCCGCAAGGCGGGCGACGCGGACGCCGACCAGCTGGAGCGTCAGGCCCACCACGCGCGGGCCACCGCCGGCCGGCTCAGTGACGAGGTCAAGGCGCTCGAGGAGGGCGCCGCCGACGCGCAGCGCGAGCTCGACGGCCTCCTGCGCTCGGTCGGCAACGTCGTCGTCGACGGCGTGCCCGTCGGGGGCGAGGACGACTACGTCGTGCTCGAGACGGTCGGCACCGTGCGTGACTTCGCGGCCGAGGGCTTCGAGCCGCTCGACCACCTTGCGCTGGGCGAGAAGCTGGGCGCCATCGACATGGAGCGCGGCGCCAAGGTCGGCGGCGCCCGGTTCTACTTCCTCACCGGGGTCGGCGCGAGGCTCGAGCTGGCCCTGCTCAACCTGGCCGTCGCGCAGGCCGTCGAGGCAGGCTTCACCCCGATGATCACGCCCACCCTCGTGCGACCCGAGATCATGGACGGCACTGGCTACCTCGACGCCCACGACGACGTCTACCACCTGCCCGCCGACGACCTCTACCTCACGGGCACCTCGGAGGTCGCGCTCGCCGGCTACCACGCCGACGAGATCATCGACCTCGACAGCGGGCCAAAGCGGTATGCCGGGTGGTCGACCTGCTATCGCCGTGAGGCCGGCTCGCACGGCAAGGACACCCGCGGCATCATCCGCGTGCACCAGTTCCAGAAGGTCGAGATGTTCTCCTACTGCCGCGTCGAGGACGCCGAGGCAGAGCACGAACGCCTCCTGCGGTGGGAGAAGGACATGCTGGCCAAGGTCGAGCTCCCCTACCGCATCATCGACACCGCGGCAGGAGACCTCGGCCGCTCGGCCGCACGCAAGTTCGACAGCGAGGCCTGGGTGCCGACGCAGGGCGCCTACCGCGAGCTGACCTCGACGTCCAACTGCACGACCTACCAGGCGCGCCGGCTCGGCATCCGCGAGCGCGACCCGCAGGGCAAGGGCACCCGCACGGTCGCCACCCTCAACGGCACCCTGGGTACGACGCGCTGGATCGTCGCCATCCTCGAGAACCACCAGCAGGCCGACGGCTCGGTCGTCGTGCCGGCGGCCCTGCGGCCCTTCCTCGGGCTGGACGTCCTCGAGCCCGTGCGCTGAGCAGGTCCCTCCTGCGACCCGGCCCACCGCGCGGTGCCTAGGCTGTGGCCATGGCGTCGGATCTCCCCGCAACCACCCAGGGCTGGGGCGCCCGCGCCGCCTCCTACTTCGCGGTCGACGACGTCTGGGTGCGGCGCCCCCCGTCGGGAGCCCTGCGCGCCGACGGCCTGCTCGCCGTCGGGTTCGTTGCGATCGCGGCCCTCGGCCTCGAGCTCGTCCGCAGCGCCGGCGGTCTGGGGCCCCACATGGTCTGGGCCGAGTACCTCGTCATCGTGGCGATGGCCGCACCGATCCTCGTGCGTCGCCGCTTCCCGGTCGGGGCGGCGCTGGCGGCCAGCCTCGCCTTCTTCGTCGCCGGCGTGACCCTGCCCACCGTGGCTCTCCAGCTGTCGGTGCAGGTGACCTACTTCTTCTCGCTCTTCAGCGCGATGGCGTGGGCCCGGAGCCGCAGGACCGTCCTGGCCGCGATGGGGGCGATCCTGGTCCTGATGTTCGGCTGGATCGCCGTGCAGTTCTCGGTGGGGAGCGCGATCGACCAGGTCCGCGAGCAGATCGGCAGTGCCGCCTCGACCGGGTTCCTCGGGCCCGTCGCCGCAACCATCATCTACTCCGTCCTCGTCAACGCGTTCTACTTCGGCGGTGCGGTCGTCGGCGGGCAGGCCGCCTGGCGGGCGGCCCGATCCCGGGCCCGTCTGGCCGACCAGGCGGCCAGGCTGGTCGCGCAGGCGGGGCAGATCCGCGAGCACGCCGTGGTCAAGGAGCGCCTGCACATCGCCCGCGAGCTGCACGACGTCGTCGCCCACCACGTCTCGGTGATGGGCGTGCAGGCTGCCGCCGCGCGACGGGTGATGCAACGCGACCCGGCCGCAGCTGCGGTGGCGCTCAGCTCGGTGGAGGAGTCGGGTCGGGTCGCCGTCTCGCAGATGCGCTCTCTCGTGGGCACCCTGCGCGCCGGCCCGGGCGTCGACCGTGCGGCGGTGGTCGCGGGCGGTGCAGGCGGTGCAGGCGGTGCGGGCGACCTGCGCGGCCGCTCTCCGGTTCCGGGGGTGCGTGAC
>JALYVC010000163.1 GCA_030853445.1 Actinomycetota bacterium
GATGGAAGTGGTCCGCGACAAGGCGGACAACTGCATCATCGTCTGCTCGATCGAGAACCTGGATCCGATGGGCATCCACACCGGCGACTCGATCACGGTCGCGCCGGCGCAGACGCTGACCGACAAGGAATACCAGCTGATGCGCGACGCCTCGATCGCGTGCCTGCGCGAGATTGGCGTCGACACCGGCGGATCGAACGTGCAGTTCGCGGTCGATCCCGAGACCGGCCGCATGGTGGTGATCGAGATGAACCCGCGCGTGTCGCGCTCGTCGGCGCTGGCCTCGAAGGCGACCGGCTTCCCGATCGCCAAGATCGCGGCGAAGATGGCCATCGGCTACACCCTCGACGAGGTTCCCAACGACATCACGCGGGTGACACCGGCGTCGTTTGAGCCGAGCCTCGACTACGTCGTCGTCAAGGTGCCGCGCTTCGCCTTCGAGAAGTTCCCCGCTGCCGACGCGACCCTCACCACGACGATGAAGTCTGTCGGCGAGGCGATGTCGATCGGGCGCAACTTCACCGAGGCCCTGCAGAAGGCGCTGCGCTCGATGGAGCGCAGTGGTGCGACCTTCCACTGGGACGGTCCCACCCCGAGCGACCCGCAGCGTCTGGCCGAGCTGCTCGAGCTCGCAGCCGTGCCCACCGACGGGCGCATCGTCACCGTGCAGCAGGCGCTGCGTGGCGGCGCGAGCGTCGAGCAGGTGCACGACGCCACGGGCATCGACCCGTGGTTCCTCGACCAGATGGCGCTGATCAACGCCGTCGCCGAGCAGGTGGCGGCGGCCGGCGAGCTCACGCCGGCGCTGCTGCGCCTGGCCAAGCGCCACGGTTTCTCCGACCTGCAGATCGCGGGCCTGCGCCGGATGCCGGAGGCGGTCGTCCGTGGCGTGCGTCGCGCCCTGGGAGTGCGCCCGGTCTACAAGACGGTCGACACGTGCGCGGCCGAGTTCGCCGCGAGCACGCCGTACTACTACTCGACCTACGACGAGGAGACCGAGGTGCTGCCCCGGGAGAACCCCGCCGTCATCATCCTCGGCTCGGGGCCCAACCGCATCGGCCAGGGCGTCGAGTTCGACTACTCCTGCGTGCATGCGTCGTTCGCGTTGCGCGACAAGGGTTTCGACACGGTTATGGTCAACTGCAACCCCGAGACGGTCTCCACCGACTACGACACCAGCAGCCGGCTCTACTTCGAGCCGCTGACGCTGGAGGACGTGCTCGAGGTCGTGCACGCCGAGTCGCAGGCCGGGCCGATCGCCGGCGTCATCGTGCAGCTCGGTGGCCAGACGCCACTGGGTCTGGCCCAGGCGCTCAAGGACGAGGGCGTGCCGATCGTCGGCACCTCGCCCGAGGCGATCCACCTGGCCGAGGACCGGGGCGCCTTCGGGCGGGTGCTGACCGAGGCCGGGCTCCCGGCGCCCCGCTACGGCATCGCCTACAGCGCCGAGGAGGCGGTCGCCGTGGCCCGCAAGATCGGCTACCCAGTGCTGGTGCGCCCGTCCTACGTGCTCGGTGGGCGCGGGATGCAGATCGTCTATGACGACGTCACCCTCTCGGGCTACGTCGAGCGTGCGACGATCGCCTCCCCGCAGCACCCGGTGCTGGTCGACCGCTTCCTCGACGACGCCATCGAGATCGACGTCGACGTGCTCTACGACGGTGTCGACATGTACATCGGCGGCATCATGGAGCACATCGAGGAGGCCGGGATCCACTCCGGCGACAGCTCCTGCACCCTGCCCCCCGTCACCCTCGGGGCGAGCGAGCTCGACCGCGTGCGCGAGTCGAGCCTCAAGCTGGCCCAGGGCATCGGCGTGCGCGGCCTGATGAACGTGCAGTTCGCCCTGGCCCAGGACGTGCTCTACGTGCTCGAGGCCAACCCCCGCGCCTCGCGCACCGTGCCCTTCGTGGCCAAGGCCACGGGCGTCCCCATCGCGAAGGCCGCCGCGCGGGTCATGCTCGGTGCCACCATCGCCGAGCTACGAGCCGAAGGGCTGCTGCCCCCTACCGGCGACGGTGGCCGGATGCCGGCCCACTCGCCCATGTCGGTCAAGGAGGCGATCCTGCCCTTCAAGCGCTTCCGCACCAAGGAGGGCAAGGTCGTCGACAGCCTCCTCGGCCCCGAGATGCGCTCCACGGGCGAGGTCATGGGCATCGACGTCGACTTCGGCACCGCCTTCGCCAAGAGCCAGATGAGCTCGGGCGGGCTGCCCGACAGCGGGTCGGTCTTCGTCTCGATCGCGAACCGCCACAAGCGCGCCATGATCTTCCCGGTCAAGCGGCTCGCCGACCTCGGCTTTCGCATCTACGCCACCGTCGGTACGGCAGACGTCCTGCGCCGCAACGGGATCGAGGCGACGCCGGTGCGCAAGATCAGCGAGCGCGACGAGCTCGAGCCGGGCGAGCGCACCATCGTCGACCTCATCAACGCCGGCGAGATCCAGATGGTCGTCAACACGCCGACGGGTCAGGCCGAGCGCGCCGACGGCTACGAGATCCGCGCCGCCACCAGCAGCGCCGACAAGCCGATCATCACCACGGTGCAGGAGCTCTGGGCCGCGGTCCAGGGCATCGAGGCACGCCGGCACGGCGTGCTGCGGGTCAAGCCCCTGCAGGAGCACGCGCGGGACCTCGACCTGTACGGCGTGCGCGGCGCGGCGGCTGCCGCGGGTCAGGTCACCACGTGAGCACCCGGCCCGGATCCGGCGTCGCGACCGTCAGTGCCGAGCTCGTGGGCTCGAGGGCGGTGGGTGCCTACCAGGCCCTCACCCTCGTGGCCCCCGAGGTCGCCGAGCTCGCCCGCCCGGGCCAGTTCGTGGCCCTTGCGGTGGGCGGACCGACCTCGGCGTCACTGCTGCGACGGTGCTTCTCCATCCACCGGGTCACGCCAGACGGTGCCGTCGGTGGCACGGTCGAGATCGTGGTCGCCAATGCCGGTCCCGGCTCGGAGTGGCTCACCCGGGTGCCGCTGCAGGGGCAGGTCGAGGTCATCGGCCCGCTCGGGAAGCCCTTCCCGCTGCCGAACGAGCCGGTGGGCTGCGTGCTCGTCGGTGGGGGCTACGGCAGCGCGCCGCTCTTCTGGCTCGCCGAGCGCCTGCGCGAGCGCGGGTGCCGGGTCGAGATCGTGCTCGGGGCCGCCACCCGCGACCGGCTCTTCGGTGCGGGGGAGGGTGACCGGGGCGCCCACGGCATCACGGTGACCACCGACGACGGGTCGGACGGCGTCAAGGGGTGGGTGAGCGACGTGCTGCCGCAGGTGATGGCCCGCGCCGACGCGTCGGTGGTCTACGCCTGTGGGCCGATGGCGATGCTGCGCTCGGTGAGCGAGCTCGCCGCCGCCCACGGCGCCGTCGCCCAGGTCGCGGTCGAGGAGGCCATGGCCTGCGGTGTCGGGGTCTGCATGACGTGCGTGATGCCCGTGCGGAGCGCTGACGGCACGACCAAGATGGTGCGCTCGTGCGTCGAGGGCCCCACCTTCCGGGGTGACCGGGTGCGCTGGGACGCGTTCGTCGACGGGCACGCGATCGTGCCCGCCGACGCCGTCGGTGCCCCAGCCGCTGCCGGGGGAGGAGGTCACTGATGGTGTCGATGGCGGTCGACCTGGCCGGGGCCCGGCTGCCCAACCCCCTCATGACGGCGTCAGGCTGCGCGGCCAACGGCCGCGAGCTGCACCGCTTCTTCGACGTCACCGACCTCGGGGCCTTCGTGACGAAGTCGGTGATGCTCGCCCCCCGGTCGGGCCGCGGCACGCCACGGATGGCCGAGACACCCTCGGGCATGCTCAACTCGATCGGCCTGCAGGGCCCCGGTATCGATGCCTTCGTCGACGACGACCTCGCCTGGCTGGCCTCGGTCGGTGCGCGGTCGCTCGTCTCCATCGCCGGCTCCGACAGCGAGGAGTTCGCCGAGGTGGCGCGGCGGCTGCGCGACAGCTCCTCCTTCGGCTCGGTCGCCGGGGTCGAGGTGAACATCTCGTGCCCCAACGTCGCCAACCGCGGGCTCGTCTTCGCCTGCGCCCCCGAGTCGTCGTCGGCCGTCGTGTCCCTGGTGCGCGCCCAGCTGCCGCCGGAGGTGCCGATCTTCGCCAAGCTCAGCCCCGACGTCACCGACCTCGTCACCATCGCGGCCGCCTGCCTCGAGGCCGGTGCCGACGGTCTGACCATGGTCAACACCCTGCTCGGCATGAGCATCGACACCGACCGGATGCGCCCCCACCTCGGCGGCGTCACCGGCGGGCTCTCGGGGCCGGCGATCCGGCCTGTCGCGGTGCGGGCGATCTGGCAGGTGCGCTCGGCGATGCTCACCGGTCGGTTGCGCCCTGCACCGATCATCGGCGTCGGTGGGGTGCGCACGGGGCATGACGCCCTCGAGCTCGTCGCGGCCGGCGCCAGTGCCGTCCAGGTCGGCACCTCCACCTTCAACGACCCCACGGCCCCCGTGCGCGTGCTGCGCGAGCTCGAGCAGCTGCTCGAGGCCAAGGGCGTCGAGGCCTTCACCGACGTCGTCGGTGCCGCCCACCCCAGCTGACCCGGCGCCACGTCCGGCCGCCTGCCCCCACCCGAGGAGATCCCGATGACGTCCGTGAGCCCGCCGACCCCCTTCGGCGTGCGCCTGCGCGCCGCGATGGACGAGCACGGCCCGCTCTGCGCCGGCCTCGACCCCCACCGTGGGCTCGTCGAGGGGTGGGGGCTGCCCTACTCCCTGGCCGGGCTCGAGCGCTTCACCATGACCTGCGTCGAGGCCTTCGGTGGCCACGTCGCCGTCGTGAAGCCCCAGTCCGCCTTCTTCGAGGTCTTCGGCTCGGCCGGGATCACGGTGCTGGAGAAGGCGGTCCGTGCGCTGCGGGAGGCAGGCACCCTCGTGCTGCTCGACGCCAAGCGCGGCGACATCGGCTCGACGATGGCTGCCTACGCGCAGGCCTACCTGGGTCAGGACTCGCCGATCGCCGCCGACGCGGTGACGCTCAGCCCCTATCTCGGCTACGGCTCCCTGCGGCCCGCTCTCGACCTCGCGCAGGCGAGCGGGCGGGGGGTGTTCGTCCTCGCCCTGACCTCCAACCCGGAGGGTCCGCAGGTGCAGCACGCGCAGCAGGGCGGCCGCTCGGTCGCCGGCTCGGTCGTCGACGGCGCGGCCACCGACAACGCGACGGCGGTGGCCAGGGGCGAGCTCGGCCACGTCGGCCTCGTCATCGGGGCCACCGTCGGTGCAGCGGTCGACGACCTCGATCTCGACCTCGTGGCTGCCGGCAGCCCGGTGCTGGCGCCCGGTCTCGGTGCCCAGGGGGGAAGCGTCGGGAGCCTCAGAGCGGTCTTCGGAGCGGCACTGCCCCAGGTGCTGGCCAGCAGCAGCAGGGACGTGCTGTCGGCCGGCCCCGACGTGGGCGCGCTACGGAGGGCAGCCGTCGGCACCGCCGACCTGCTGAGGGACCTGCGGGACCGCGCCGACGACTGAGCCACGCGGGCGGGTGCCGCTGGCCGACCGGGCTCAGCCGCTGGGGGTCGGCGTCGTCGCCTCCGTCGAGCTGACGGTGGGCAGGGACGCCTGCACCTGCCGGCAGGCGGCTGCGCTGGCCGTAACCGCCTTCTGGGCCGTGTCGAGCTTACGCACCGCGTCGGCCAGGGCGGCGGCGTCGAGGTCACGGGCCGCGGTGACAGCGCCCGCGGCCACGTCGACGAGAGCCTGCGAGTCGTCCGCCACCGTCAGGCACTCCGCCGGCACCCGCACCACGGCCACCGGCGAGGAGGACGCCGAGCCGGTCGGGGTGGTGGCCGTGACGCTGTTGCTGGGGGTGCTGGTCCCGCCGGAGGACGCGGTGTCCTGCCCCGACTGCTGCGCGAAGATCACCAGCCCGCCGAGCACGAGCCCGACCAGGAAGGTCACCCCCGGGATGAGCCATCCCCCTCGCCGTCCCGGGTCTCCACCTGCGGACTTTGCATCTGTCGTGGACTTGTCACTCACGGCAACCTCCCGATATCGATGGACGTGGTTGTCTGTGCAGTGTGCCCCTCCGCGCTGGCGGGCACACCTCCACCACGAGGTTCACGGGCTGAAGGTACACGGACGAGAGGGACGCGATGGCGATACGCAGCTGGGCGGCAGACGCGAAGGCGGGTCGGGCCTGGGACGGTGTGGTGTTCTTCTGGGTCGTGCTGTGGCTGGTGATCGGCGGCGCGGTGGCCTACGAGATGTGGCAGCTCACCGGCCTCAGCCAGAGCGCCGTCGACTCCGGTCGCGCCCTCGGCACCGCAGGACAGGCCTTGCAGGACCTTTCCGGGCTGCCGCTGATCGGCACCCGTACGGGACAGCTGGGCGACCAGGTCGCCGGCACCGGAGGCTCGATCGTCGACAGCGGCACCCGGGCCGGCGGCAGCATCCGCGTCCTCGCTCTCCTGACCGGCATCGTCATCGCGCTGGCCCCCACGGGGCCGGTGCTGCTGCTCTACCTCCCGGCCCGGGCAGGGAGGCGGCGGGAGAACCGGGCCCTGAAGGCGGCCCTGCGCGACCCCGCCCGTGCCAACCAGGCGATGGCGCACCTCGCGCGCCGCGCCGTGGGCAACCTGGAGTTCGCCCGGCTCGCCGAGGTGAGCGCCGACCCCGAGGGCGACCTCGCCGCGGGACGCCACGAGCACCTCGCCCGTGCGGAGATGCACCGGCTGGGGCTACCGCAGACCCTGCTCGGCGCCCGCTGAGGACCGACGGTGACCATCGGGGGCCGACGACCGTTCCGACCCGCCGCGACTCGGGACCCCCTGGCCAAGCGCTACGCCCGGTTCACCACCCGTCGTCGCTGGTGGATCGTCGGGGCCTGGGTGGTGGGGCTCGGCCTGCTCCTCGTCGCGCCGCCGGTGGCGACGGGCGGCAACGAGCTGGCCAGCATCATCCCCCTGGACAGTCCCGCCGTGGCCGCCGAGCTGCGCTCGGTGGCGGAGTTCGGATACCCCCTGTCCAGCCGCACCGCCGTCATCCAGCGCAACCCGGGGGGGCTCTCGCCGTACGTGCAGGCGGAGTCGGTGCTCGACGCGGTCGCGCTCGACCAGCGGGGCGGTACCGACTACCCGCTGCTGGGAGCCCTGCCGTTGACCAACACCCTGCGGCTGGGTGGGACCATCGGGGAGACCAACACCGCCGTCCTCACCTACCTCTTCATGGACCCGACGAGTAGCTTCGCGCGTCAGCAGGAGGCCGCCGGACGGTACATCGCCTCCCACCTCGACCGTCCGCAGGACCACGTCGTCGGGATCGCGGGGTCGATCCCGGCCCGGGCGCAACAGGCCTCAATCGTCGCCGAGTACCTCCCGCGGCTCGAGCTGCTCACCGTGCTGGCGATCATGCTCCTGGTGGGCGCGACGTTCCGCTCGGTGCTCGCCCCGGTCATCGCGCTGCTGGCATCGGGCCTGTCCTTCGTCGCGACCACACACCTGTCGGAGACGGTCGGCGGCCTGCTGGGGGTCGCCGCACCCGCCGAGCTGGAGCCACTGTTGGTGGCTCTGCTGCTGGGCGTCGTCACCGACTACACGATCTTCTACCTCACGGCTCTGCGGGCCCGGCTGCCCGAGCACGACGACTGGCGCGACGCGGTGACCGCGGCGGTCGCTGCGGACACACCTATCGTGCTCGCCGCCGGGGTCACGGTCGCGGCCGGGACGGCCGCGCTGCTGGCGGCGAAGTCGCAGTTCTTCCGGGGGTTCGGGCCCGCGATGGCGCTCGCGGTCGTCGTGGGGCTCGCCGTGTCCGTGACCCTCGTGCCGGCCCTGCTGGCCATCCTCGGACCCAGGGTCCTGTGGCCCGGTCGGGACCGGAGGACCCCGTCCGGGCCCGACCCTCGGGCCTCGATCGACCCGCGGCGGATGAAGCCGTCGCCGTTGGTGCGGCTGCTGAGAGGACGTCGTACGGCGTGGGCCTCGCTGCTGCTGTGCATCGGGGTCCTCGGCCTGGCCGCCATCCCCGTCGGGCGCCTCGACCTCGGCGTCGGCTTCACCAGCTCGCTGCCCGACAGCAACCCCGTCAGCCGGGCGTCCGCCGCGGCCGGCGTGGCCTTCGCCCCGGGGATCACCTCGCCGACCACGATCCTCCTCGAGAAGCCGGGGGTCACGTCGGACGTCGGTGCGCTCGCCGCCTTCCAGACCCTGGTCGGCCGGGCCAAGGGGGTGGCGGCGGTCATCGGACCGGCCCAGAACTTCACCCTCCAGGCGCAGAACATCGTCCTCGCCCGCAGCGGCAACGCGGCCCGCATGCTCGTCATCCTCGACCACGACCCCCTGGATGCCGTCGCCATCAACGACCTGACGGCCCTACGCGCCCAGCTGCCGCAGCTGGCCGCCCGCAGCGGTCTGCGCGACGCGACGGTGAGCCTCGGCGGTGACACGGCGCTCGCCGAGGGCCTGGTGAGCTCGACCGCGGGCGACCTCGGGCGGATCGCCGTCGCCGGCGTCCTGGTCAACCTGCTCCTGCTCGTGTTCTTCCTCAGGGCGCTCGTGGCCCCGCTGTTCCTCCTCGCCTCCAGCGTGCTCGCCCTCACGGCCTCCCTGGGGCTGATGGTCTTGGTCTTCATGGTGCTGGGCCACCACGAGGGCGTGACGTTCTACGTACCCTTCGCTGCCGCCGTGCTCCTGGTGTCGCTCGGCTCGGACTACAACATCTTCGGCGTCGGCCGGGTCTGGGAGGAGGCGCGCAACCTACCGCTGCGGGCGGCGGTGCTGAAGGCGGTGCCGGAGTCCTCCCGGGCAATCACCGCCGCAGGGCTGACGCTGGCCGTGAGCTTCGGCATGCTGGCAATCATCCCCCTCACCCCCTTCCGCGAGCTGGCCTTCGCCATGACGTGCGGGATCCTCGTCGACGCCTTCCTCGTCCGCTCGCTCCTCGTGCCCGCGCTGCTCCTCGTCGTCGGCCCGCGCAGCGGGTGGCCGGGCGGGGCGCCGACGCGGCCGACGACCCCGGCTCCCGCCGCTCTCGTCGGGGTCCGCGCTCCCT
>JALYVC010000195.1 GCA_030853445.1 Actinomycetota bacterium
GGCCAAGGTGGCGAGGTCGGCGACCTCGTCTTGGCAGGCCGGGCACCCCGACAGGTGCTCCTCCACCTGCGCGACGTCGGGCCGGTCCAGGGCCCCGAGCACGTACGCGCCCAGCAGCAGGCGCACGTCCTGGTGGTTCTCACTCATCGGGTCACTCCCATCTCGTCGACGATCACGCGCAGTGCCCGCAGGGCGTAGTAGGTCCGCGACTTCACCGTGCCCGGGGGAAGTCCGAGCTTGGTGGCGGCGGAGGCGACACTGTCGCCCTGGTAGTACAAGGCCTCGATCACCTCACGGTGCTGGGGCGTCAGCCGCTGCAACGCGGCCACGACCAGCCACGCCTCGATGGCGCCGTCGAGCTCGTCAGGTGCCTGGTGGGCCTCGAGCCGGGCATCGTCGTTGACGAGTCGGGGTCGGTGTTGGGCGGCCCGCCACTGGTCGGTCAGCAGGTTCCGCGCGACGGTGAACAGGTAGGCCCGGGGGTTGGTGTGTGCGGGGTCGATCTTGTCCAGGTTGCGCCAAGCCCGTAGCAAGGTCTCCTGGACGACGTCCCGCGCCTGGTCACGGTCGTCGACGTAGCGCAGGGCGAACGCGAACAGCGCGCCGGCGTGCGCATCGTGCAGTGCGGTCATCAGCTGCTCGTCAGACGGTGCCTGCGTGCCCCTTCTTGACTGCTGGGCTTGCCGCATACCCAGGTACACGACGAGGGGCGTCAAGCGGTTCACCACCTCGCTCGAGCCCGTCGGCTTACCGGGTGGAATCGAGGCGTGAACCATCCGGGCTCGTCCGTGAACCATCTGGGCTCGTCCACCGTGTCACACCGAGACGATGTCACCCATTTTCGAGACGAGTACGGCCCGGTGGCATCCGAGCGGGCAGGACCCCTGCCCGCTGTTCCCTCTGAAGGAGACGTCATGAGTCTTGTCCATCGATCCCTGTCCCGGCGGGTCACCGCGGCCGGTGCACTCGTCACCGCGGTGGGTGTGGGTTGTGCGCTGTCGCTGGGCGTCGGAGCCGGACCCACGCAGGCGCAGCCGGCCCACCAGCCTAGGGCGGCGGCGGCGGACCCGATCCAGGCTCCGGCCCTGCCCGGTGCGCCGCCGATAGGGCGGGCCGACCGCGTGTACACCGCCGACCAGACCTCGAACACGGTCACCGTGATCAACCCCCGCACCCGCACGGTGCTGGGGACGATCGCCTTGGGGGACCAGCGTCTGGGCGGTGACCTCGGGCCGCAGTACCTGCGCGACGTCGACGTCCACGGCCTCGGCTTCTCCCGGGACGGGCGCTACCTCGATGTGATCTCGGTGACCACCAACACCGTCACGGTGCTGCGGACGGTCGACAACTCCGTGGTGTCCCAGACGTCCGTCGGGCGGGCCTCGCACGAGGGCTTCTTCTCCCCCGACGGAGCCACCGTGTGGGTTGCCGACCGCGCCCTGGCCCAGCTGGACATCGTCGACGCCCTCCACGGCGGGGTCGTAGGGCACGTGGCGACCGACGACGGACCCTCCAAGGTGCTGTTCAGCCCCGACGGGCGCTACGCCTACGTCAACCACCTTCGTTCGGCCACCATCGACGTCATCCAGGTGTCGTCACGTAAGGTCGTCCAGCGCATCACCGGTCTGGCCGACGTGTTCTGCTCCGACATGGCCCTCTCACCCGATGGCGGGGAGCTGTGGGCAGCGCACAAGAAGGTCGGGAAGGTCAGCGTCGTCGACCTGCGCTCCGGGAAGGTCACCAGCGTCCTGACGACCGGCGCGGACACGAACCACCCCGCGTTCGTCACCACCCCCAGCGCCGGGTACGTCTACCTGACGATCGGGGGCGAGAACACCACGAAGATCTACCGACGCCGCCCGGGCCACCCCCCCGTGCTGGTCGGTCGCGTCCCCTCCAGCGGGGTCGAGCCGCACGGCATCTGGCCCAGCCCGGACAACTCCACCGTCTACGTCGTCAACGAGCACTCGGACAGCGTCGACATCATCGACACGGCCACCCGCAAGCGCACGACCACGTTGCGCGTCGGGCAGGAGGGCCAGGCCCTGGTCTACGTCGCCGGCGCCGTGCCCACCGGCCCGGGCACCCAGAACCTGGTCCGCCAGGGCCTGGGCCAGCCGGTCCGCAACGCCGCCGCCACCGTCACCGCCGGCCCGGGCCACGTCCTGGTCACCGTGCGGGGGGTCAAGGGTCTCGACATGGTCCAGCTCCAGGGCAGCGGCCTGACCCCCGACGCCACCTACACGGCATACGCGAGACGAGGCGACGACCGGGTCCCCCTGATGTCCTTCACCGCCGACGCACAAGGGGCAGCACCGCAGGTCCTGGCCTTCGTGAAGTTCCTCGGCGTGTACGACATCACCACCGTGCAGATCCGTCCCGGGCAGTGACGTCTCTGCGGCCGGGACCACCAGCCGGGTCCGGCCCGTGCGGAGCAGCCCCGGCGTCCTCGCGAGAGCGCGCTGGCGGGACAGCGCCGACGGGTGACCTCGCGCCCGGGTGAACCGATCGCGGGCGGGGTGCGTATCCCCGGGTATGACGTCGCGTAGCGTGATCTGCGCTCTTCCCGTGATCCGCGTTCTTCCCGTGCTGGCCGCTGTCGTGCTGGCGGTGTCGAGTTGCAGCTCAGGCGCCCATGCCCCTGCTTCGACATCGGCCGCTGAACCCGGGGCGTCACCCCAGGTCTCGAGCGCGGCGGCCGGCCCGGTGTCTGTGGCCCCCTCCACACCCCCGGCCCTCTTCACCATCAAGACCTACGCCTTCCCCGCCTTCACCGCCTCCCCCGGGCAGACGATCACCCTTCGCGACGAGGACAGCGAGCCACACACCGTGACCGCCGACGACCGTTCCTTCGACTCCGGGACCTTCGACAACACCACCCCAGGGACCCTGACCGTCCCCACCACACCGGGCGTCCACCCGGTGCACTGCACCGTGCACCCCTCGATGCACGGCACTTTGACCGTCCACTGAAGCCGCTCCCACACCCTTGCACGCCTCACCTCCAGGAGACTTCTGATGAACCCCCTCCGCGCCACCCTCACGGTCGCATCAGTCGCCGTGGCCCTCGTCACCGTCAGCGCCTGCGGCTCCAGCGGAACCACCGCACCACCTGCGGCCGCCCCGGTCTCGAGCGCCGCGTCCGCCGATGCCTCGACCTCGCCCGCACCGTCCACGAGCCCGGCCGCCGCAGCCTCGGGCTCACTCGACGCCGCCAACCAGACCGGCGACGGCAAATCCGTCGTCGTGGCCACCGTCACCCTCGACGCCGCCGGAAAGGGTGGCTGGATCGCCCTGCACGCCGACGTGGGAGGCAAGCCCGGTCCGGTGAAGTACTACGTCGCCGTCCCGGCCGGGCCCTCCACCAAGGTCGTCATCCCGACCCCCGGAGGCATCACCACCGATGACTACTGGCCCATGCTGCACGTCGACGACCACACTATCGGCACCTACGAGTTCCCCAAGGTCACCGGAGCCGACCTGCCCGCCATGTCCGGCGGAATGGTCGTCATGAAGAAGATCACCGTGACCGTCAAGTAGTCCCGTCCTACGAGTCGATCGCTGAAGCCGCAGACCGTACGGGGGTCAGCACGCGAACCCTCCGACCACGCATCGCCGACCGTTCCCTCCGGGGCCGGCCGACTCGGCCCGCGCATCATCCGCCTTGGGCCTCGTTGGAGATGTAGAGGATCGGCTGCTTTCTCGTCCGGCCGCCGATCTTCCATGAGCACCTGGTCCAAGCCGGGCACACGGCAAACAGCGCCGAGCTGACGCACCTCGAGATGGCGTACCGCGACGCCTCGCTCATCTCGGTCGGGGTGGCGCTGCTGATCTCGATGCTTGCCGCCACCGCGATCACCTGGTTCTTCACCCGGCGCCTGCGACGACCGCTGGCGCAGGTCACCGACGCCGCGCATAAGCTCAGGCGGGGGCTATGCGACCCGGGTGCCCGACGTCGGGTCCGCCGCCAAGCTCGACACCCTGGCCGAGGCGTTCAACAGCACGGCCGCCCGCTTCGAGGGAGTCGAGGACACCACTGCGGCGGCTTCTCTCCGACCTGGCGCACGAGCTCCTTACGCCCATCGCGACCCTCAGCGCCTTCCACGAAGGGCTGCACGACGGGGTGGCGACCCTCGGGCCGGAGTCCCGCGCGGTCCTGGCCGAGCAGACCGACCGGCTCGCGCGGTTGGCGGACAACATCGACGAGGTCTCCACCGCCGAGGAAGGACGGCTGCAGCTCACCCTGCGGTCCGAGAACCTCGGTGACCTGCTGCAGGCCGCCCACGACGAGATGCGCCCCCGCTACGCCTCCAAAGGCGTCCACCTGGCCATCGATGCGTGACGGAGGGAAAAGGGGTCGAACACGGGGCGTACGGAAGTCAGACGGCCATCGACGGTCCCGCCGTCAGCCGGTCGACGGCGTCTTGGAGGCGGTCGGCGATGATGCGGTCGCGGTCGGCGGTGGCGGCTTGGTAGTGCAGGGCCATCGCGGGTGTGGTGTGGCCGAGTCGATGTTGCATCTCGCGGACGCTGGCGCCGGACTGGGCTCCGAGGGTGGCGGCGGTGCGGCGCAGGTCGTGCCAGTGCAGCCGGGGTCGGCCGATGGCTTCGCGGGCGGCGAAGAACCCGTACGCGCCCTTCTGGTAGGTCTTGCCGCGGCGTCGTTCGGTGCGGGCGACGCCGCCGTACAAGGTGGTGGCGGCCATGAGCTGGCCGTCGCGTCCGGGGAAGACGAGGTCGTCTCGGGTGATGCTGGTGTGGGTGGTCGTGGCGAGGTGGTCGCGGATGGCGGTGACGACGAGGGCGGGCATAGCGACGTCGCGCACGGCAGCGGCCGTCTTGGGTAGTCCGGCGACCAGGGCGCCCTTGATGCGGATCGCGCCCTGGCGCACCCGTAGGACTCCCGCGTCGAGGTCGAGGTCTCGGCGGCGCAGGGCGACGGCTTCGCCGAAGCGAAGGCCGCACAGCCCGCACACGAGGGTGAGCGCGCGGTGCTGGGGCGGCATGGCCTGAGCGAGGGCGATGAGCTCGGGGAGGGTGAGGACCTCGGGTTCGCGCAGGACGGTGGTCCGCCCGCCGGAGCGGATGGGGCAGGGGTTGCGCCGGATCAGCTCGTCGTCCTCGGCTTGGGACAGGATGGCGGAGAGGACCTGGTAGGCGTGGGCGCGGGCGGTGGGGGTGCGGTCGCCGTAGGTGGCGAACCACTGCCGCACGGCCAGGGTCGTGATCTCGGTCAGGGGGGTCGCGCCGAAGACGGGCTCGAGGTGGCGGGTGATGGCGGTGGTGTAGCTGGCGCGCGTGGTGGGTCGCAGGTCGTGGCGGGCGACGAGCCAGGTGCGGGCAAAGGCTCCGAAGGTGTTGCCGACCCGTTGGGCCTCGGCCAGTCGTTGGCTCTCGCGCCGGGCGGTGGGGGAGGTCCAGGTGCCGGCGTCGAGGAGGCGTCGCTCGTCCACGAGCCAGGCCTCGGCGTCGAGACGGGTCGTGAAGGTGCTCGGGGCGTTGTGCCACCGGGCGTCGGGCCCGGTATACCGTGCCCGGTAGCGCTTGCTGGCCAGGCGCGAGATCGACCCGAAGCTGCGCTTGGCCATCAGTGGTCTCCATCGTCTCGACGCTCGCCTGGTCGGACGAGCCTGGTCAGTCGTGTCAGATACGTGTCAGATGAGGGTCATTTCGTGTCTCCACCTGTCACCTCGTGTCACCCAACCAGGCCGTCCAAAAAGGTTACAGGGCAACGGGATTCGGTGTGGGAGAACACGTTACCCGAGATCGGAAAAACACCCAACCCCGTCTTCGAGTCCCTTCACGTCCACTCCTCCTTCATGCATCTGACCTGCGGGGTGCCTCCTCGCGTACCCGGCTGCCGCGGACGATTGGGCCTGCCCTCCGTCGCCAGGATCGTCGTCGCGATGCGGGCAACCCGCACGACGTCCGTGACGACGACCTGACCACGGTGTGTGAGCCGGCTCCGGGCTGCCACGGACCTCAGGTGGATCCCCTGCCGTGGGCAAGACGCCCTGGCCCGTCCACCCGAGGGTCAACATCCAGGGCGACCACCGACAGGCCCAGGCCTACCGGTCCGACAGTTCCGCGCCGCGATGGACGAGCAAGCAGCGTGACCCCACCAGCACCGACTCAACCCGCCATACCTACCGGGTCACGTGACCCGTCGCGGACGATGGGGACGTCGCACCTGCCTCGAGTCGATCACACCCTCGCGGAGCCGCCCGGCCGAGCGGGCGCGCGCACGCGCACACGCGCAACGAGGTCGTCGGCGGCTCCGGGCCATTGTGGGTGCTCGAACACGAAGCCGGCCTCGAGGAGCCGGACCGGAACGACCCGGCGGCTCTTGAGGAGCAGCTCGGTGTCGCTGCGCAGCACCCAGGCACCGATCTCAGCCATCCACGCCGTAGCCGGAAGCCCGAGCCGTCGCCCCCAGGATCTGCGCAGGGCACTCATCAGGTCGCGCTGCGGTAGCGGCCCTGGCGCGGCGAGGTTGACCGGTCCGTGGAGCCCCTGACGCTCCAGCAGCAGCTCCACAGCACGCACGAAGTCGTGGTCGTGGATCCAGGACACGTACTGCCCGCCGCCGGCGACAGGCCCCCCGAGCCCGAGCCGGGTCATCCGCAGCAGGACGTCGAAGACCCCGCCGCGGTCCGGGCTCATCACCATCGCCGAGCGCAGAGCGACCCGGCGCGTGTGCGGCAGCACGGCCTCCATCTGGGCCGCCTCCCAGCACCGCGCGATGCGCACGCTGTACTCCCAGTACCCCGGGACATCGGGCTCGTGCCCGCCGATGACGCCGGTGGCCTCGTCGTTCGGTGCGTCGCGTCGGTCGGCGTAGATGGTCGCGGTGCTCATCTGCAGCCAGACCCCCGGCGGCCGGGCCGCCCGCGCGATCGCCTCACCCACCACCCGAGTCGACTCCACCCGCGAGTCCATCATCTGCCGCAGGTTCTCGCTGGTATAGCGACAGCTGACCGTGCGTCCTGCCAGGTTGACCACCGCGTCGGCCCCGTCGATCTCGCCCGCCCAGTCCCCCAGCGAGCGGCCGTCCCAGCCAAGATGCCGCACCCCCGGCTCCAGCTTCACGGGGTGCCTGCTCAGCACCACCACCTCGTGTCCGCGTCCTGCTAGCGCGCGTCGCAGGATCCCTCCGACCTGGCCCGTTCCCCCGGGTATGACCACCTTCACGCCGCGAGCATAGGGCCCGCCTTTCCGTATCCCCTGCCCGCCCCCGAAGCCGAACCGCGCAGACCACACCGGGACTTCCGCTGTCCCCGTCAACGGGACACCCGGTCAGGCCGCAGGGAGGACCGCGACGCTCGTCCGGGTCTACCGCGAGGAGGACGAGACGTCGGACCAAGGGGGGGCGCCACACGGCCTGGCGACCAGGCCGACTCCCGAGTCAGGCCCTGGACGCCCTGTGTCGGCTGACGCCTCACGGATACTGGACGTATGCAGCTCCCGCGATTCCTCGTCAAGGTGATCGACCCTGCCACGGTCTACATGCAAGATCGTTCGCCTCGACGTAGCGGCCCGTTCTTCCGAGGCGGTGCGATCTTCGGACCCGGGGTTGAAGGCGGCGCCCGTCAAGCAACCGCAGCCGAGCTGGAGCACCTGCGGATCGCAGCGGAGAGCTGCCGCCTCAACGGCGCAACCCGTCGACGGCCCGACATCGATCCGGTCGTGACAGCCGCCGCTGGAAGCCAGCTCATCGAGCTGGGCAGGACCACCATCCACTGGGGTGGGCGTGACCTGAGCGCGCACATCGTCACCTTCTGGCATGGGGACTCCTTGTTGGAGATCAGCGTCCACGCCTCCGGCCGGATTCCGTCCTCCTCGACCACCAGGGTCCCTCGGGGACTCTCCGTCCAGCACGTACCGATGCTCACCCAGTACCTGGTGGACGCGCTGCAGGTCGGTGGATAGGTCAGCCACAGGGGGCGTCCAGGATCGGCGCGGTGAGGGCGGCTGGGCCCGCCCGGGTCTGCCGCTCCGGGACTAGTCGGTTGATGGACCTCGCCTCGGAGCCCGATTGCGCAACCGACGAGATTCGGCGCGGGTGGACTGACTGCAGGCTTCGTATGCGTCGAGGACGGCACCTGGTGTGGGGTAGCAGTCGGGGCTGGACGGCGTCAGGAGGCCATACGCGGTGAGCTGCTCGAGGACGGCTGCATCGGCGCCGGAGAACACGACCCGTGCGCCTTCAGCGGAGAACCGTCTGATGGCTCGACGCAGGGTCTGGGCCGCCGTGAAGTCGATGTCGCTCAGCGCGGTGCAGTCGATACAGAACCAGTCGAGCGCAGCGGTGGAGGACGCGAAAGCGGCGAGGTCGGCGGCAAGCTTGTGCGCACTCGCGTAGTAGAGGCTGGACGGGAACCGGTAGATCACCAGACCCTCTCGGGTCCTTACCTCGGCCGTCGCGGTCACCGCCAGCCAATGCCCGCCCGGCTGCCGCGTGAGCACCTGGGTGCGCGGCGCGTAGCCGTGCCTCAGGTGGTCGACTATCGAGGCGAGCATGGCGAGGGCGATGGCCTGCTCGACACCGAAGACCACAACGGCTGCCGCTGTGAGGATCCCCAACGTGAACTCGATGCGCCGGACCCGCATGATCTCGGCGAGGCCCTTGATGTCGATGAGCTCGACCCCGATGAGGAACACGACCGCCGCGAGCACGGCGACGGAGAGGTGCGCCAACGGGGCGGTGGCGAACAGCAGGACCAGGAGGACGACGACAGAGCAGCTCAGCTGCGCCAGCTGGGTGCGGCCGCCGGCGCTGTCCACCATCTGGGTCTTGGTCGGGCTGCCGTTCACCACGAAGCTCCCGGTGAGAGCGGCGACGCCGTTCGCCGCTCCGAGCGCCAGCAGGTCGGCGTTCGGGTCGAGGTCTTCGTTGTACACGTTCGCGTAGGCCCTGGCGGTAGCGACCGACTGCGCCAGGATCACCGCCGCCATCGACACAGCGGTCATCGCCAGTGCCGAGGTGTCATGAGCAGTGACGGACGGGACTCGCAGGGGGGGCAGGCCACCCGGGACGTGGCCGATGGCAGTGACTCCGTGCGAGGGGAGGTTCCAGAGCGCGCTGACGGTGATCGAGACGGTCACGGCGAGCAAGGCTGCGGGAACCCGTTTGGCGACCCTGCGGAGAAGGGGAACACCGAGCAGCACGGCCCCTGCCACGCCTACCGTGGCCAGGGACGCACGCGACAGGGCCGCTACGGAACCGATCAACGTGCCGATGGCATTGTCGGCGTGGACGGTGACACCAAGCAGTGCCGGCAGCTGGCCGATCGCCACCGACAAGCCGACACCGGAAAGGAAACCGACCAGGACTGTGCGGGAGAGGAAGTTCGCCAAGAACCCAAGGCGGGCCACCCGCGCGAAGACCAGGAACGCGCCGGTCACGAGCGTCACGAGAGCAACGAGCTGCACGTAGCGGGGTGAGCCCGGTATCGCCAGGGCTGCGACGCCCGCCGCCAAGATGGCCGCTGTCGCGGAGTCGGCGCCCACCACCAGGTGACGGGAGGAGCCCAGCACGGCGAAGACCGCCATCGGCAAGAGCAAGGTGTAGAGCCCGGTCTCGATCGGCATCCCGGCGATGCGCGCGTAACCCAGCACTTCGGGGATGCCCAGCGCCGCCAGACTGAGTCCGGCCAGCGCCTCCTTGGGGACGCGCTTCGCCGTGAGCGGCAACACGCCCTGCAGCAGGGGAAACGGAAAGGACCTCGCGGCAACGGAGTCCCTGCTCGGACCAACGGCATCGGTCATCTTGGCCATGACGGGCTACCGCGAGGGTGGTGCAGCGCGCGAACCACCCGCGGAGAGGTGTGCCTGGACTCGGGCGATGTCGGCCTCGGTGGGCACGACGGTGCTGGCGCTCCGGATGGCGACTTCAATGGCTTCAGTGGTTGTTGCGTCACCCGAGGAGGCCAGCTCGCGGGCCACCAGGGCGACCTCGTCGGGTGAGAGCTGGCGGCGCAGGAGAGCGAACAGGGGTTGGTAGTCGTGGACGGGGACCCCTTCCGGATAGCCCTCGCGCAGGAACAGCACCACGGACTGAATGGAACGCGCCAAAGCCACGGTCATCAACCCCTGACCAGCAAGACGATGCCGGAGGCCGCGCTGAGCAGGGTGACGACGAAACAGACCCCGGCCAGCGCGATACCGGCCACTCGGCGGCGAGCGAGACGACCCTGGGCCTGCGCACCGGGAAGCTCACCGTCCCCAGATCCAGCGGGTGCGACCGCGCGTAGGCCGAGGGCGAACAAGGCCGGTAACCCGGCACCAGCGAGCAGACCGACCGCGAACACTCTGGCGACTGCGCTGAGGTCGATCCAGGAGCTCATGTGCTTGATCCCGTCTGCGGCGGTTCCGCGGGCTGGACGGGTCCCGGTGTAGGGCCGCTGGTCCGCATACTACGACCGTCCCAGTCGGTGTTGACGTTCGCCGCGGTGACCGCGTCCCGGCGCGCAGCGGCGAACACTGCGGCGCCCCCTGTCAGGAGGCCCACGAACAGCGCGATCACACCGACGGTCTCTCCCAGGGCGAAGGTGATGGCGTAGGCGGCGGCACCGACAGCTCCTGCGGCGGGCAGGGTGAGCAACCAGGCGAGGACCATCCTCCTCGCCACGTGCCAGCGGACCTGCGCCCCGCGCTTGCCCACCCCGCTGCCCAGGATGGAGCCAGTGGCCACGTGAGTGGTCGACAGTGCGTACCCGAAGTGTGAGGAGACGAGGATGATCGCCCCGGACGCCGTCTCGGCGGCGAGCCCCTGGGGTGGGTCGATCTCCACCAGTCCCTTGCCCAGGGTCCGGATGACGCGCCACCCGCCGAAGTAGGTGCCGGCGCTGATCGCGACGGCGCAGCTGACGATGACCCACGTAGGTGCCTTGACGCCTGTTTCCAGCGACCCGTTGGCGATCAGGGCAAGGGTGATGATGCCCATCGTCTTCTGGGCGTCGTTCGTCCCGTGCGCCAGGGACACCATCGAGGCCGAGCCGATCTGGCCGATTCGGAACCCGCGGTTGCGCGTGCGGCTGTCGATGTCGTGGGTGATCCGATAGACCAGGTAGGTCCCGATCGCGGCCACCACGCCGGCGATGACGGGTGACAGCACCGCGGGGAGCAGGACCTTGGACACCAGGCCGCGCCACTGCACCGCAGACTGTCCGGCAGCGGCGATCGTCGAGCCGATCACCCCACCGATCAAGGCGTGTGACGAGCTCGACGGGATGGCCAGGTACCAGGTGGTGAGGTTCCACGCGATGCCACCCACCAGCCCTGCGAACACGACGGTCAACGTCACCACGTGCGTGACGACCAGGCCGCTGGCGATGGTGGCGGCGACGCTGAAGGACAGGAACGCCCCGACCAGGTTCAAGACGCCGGACAGACCCACCGCGACCTTCGGTGGTAGGGCGCCGGTCGCGATCGACGTCGCCATCGCGTTTCCGGTGTCGTGGAAGCCGTTGGTGAAGTCGAACGCGAGGGCGGTGACCACCACCAAGACCAGCACCAGGTCGTTGTTCACTGGACGTTCACCACCTGGCGCACCAACATCTCTGCTCCTCCTCATGCCCGGCGGCGCCGAAACGCCTTCACCATCGAGCACCACGGATTCCCTGAACAGGGGCGAAGGTCCCCCGGTCCACGTCGTGCAGGACGTCATGAACCTGCTGGGACGCACACCGGCCGTGCCCACCGGCCGACGGGAGCACGTCGACCATCCGCAAGCCGCACCGTGGGCACCGGTAGCGACCTGACGTTGTCCAGACGCCTGGTCACCCTGATGGAAGGGGAGCTGGAGCTCGCGACGGCCGCCGGGGTGGCAGCACGCCCACCGTCACCCTCCAGCGCTCCCGACCCCGGCGGCGAACCCGTCGAGACCACGGACCTGTTCGCGATCCTCGGCAGCACCACCCGCAGGGACGGCACCCGACGCCCAGCCGGAAGCCCCGGGTGACCCCCGGTGTCATAGTGGTCCACATGGTGGAGGTCAAGGACAACGAGGACGCCGGCCAGCGCGACACGACCCCCGCGAAGCGCCCAGGTGGTCGCGCCGCGCACCTGGAGGCAGTGGAGAAGATCCTCGACGACGCCAGGGAGCGTGACATCGAGGCCGAGGCTCGCGACGAGATCTCCGCGGAGCGCGACCGCGCCGCCGACGTGAAGGCGTTCACCTCGACCGACGGCAGCTCCGGCTACGGCGCCGATCTGCCGGCCCGACGTCACGCCGCGATGGACCGCCTCGACGCGAAGGGTGACCGTGCCTCGGCGGCCGACGACCGCGCCGCGCTCACCGACGTCGCCGATGACCGAGAGGGGCCAGACAACTTCGGGCCCGACGGGAGGAGAGCGCGCGAACGCGGTTGAGGGCCCTCAGGCGTCACGGATCGCCCGGACGGTGGCCCCTGACGGTGGCCCCGGACGGTGGGGAGGCGGGCGGCTCGCGACCCTCGCTGGCGCCGCACACGCAGTGACGTGAACACGTGCCCCACGACATAGGCTCGAGCGGTGTCGAGCATCCTGGATCCCCTCCTCAACGCGCCCGCCTGGGTGGTCCTGCTCGTTGTCGGGGCGGTCGTCTTCGCCGAGGACGCGCTCTTCGTGGGCTTCGTGCTGCCGGGCGAGACCGCGGCCGTCCTCGGGGGGGTGGCCGCCAACGCGGGGCACGTCCCGTTGTGGGCGGTGCTCGTGGTGGTCATCGCCGCAGCGGTCGTCGGCGACACGGTGGGCTACGAGGTCGGCAAGCACCTGGGGCCACGGATCCTGGGCTCGAAGCTCTTCGACAAGCGCAGGGAGGGGCTGGCCAGGGCGCAGGGCTTCCTCAAGGAGCGCGGCGGCTGGGCGGTCTTCCTCGGGCGGTGGACGGCGTTCTTCCGCGCCGTGATGCCGGCCCTGGCGGGCTCGTCGAAGATGCACTACCCGCGGTTCGTCACCTTCAACGCTGCCGGCGGCATCCTCTGGGGTGCGGTCGTCGTCAGCATCGGCTATCTCGCCGGGGCGTCGTACGCCAAGGTCGAGGGCACCTTCGGTCGCTACGCAGCCATCGCGGTCGCCGCCGTCGTGCTCGTGGCCCTCGTCGTGTGGCGGGTGCGGGAGCACCGGCGCGAGGACGCCCAGGAGCGCTCGGGCCGGGCCTAGGATCCTGGTCATGGCCCACCTGTCGAGCATCATGATCTACCCCGTCAAGGACGAGCCGGGGCAGTCGCTCGTGCGGGCCGCCGTCAGCCCTGAGGGGCTCGACGGAGACCGCCGCAAGAAGGCACCGGTCCACCTCGTCTCGGTCTTCGACTACGTCGAGGAGCACCCCCGGGCCAACCTGGTGCTCGACCTGGAGCCGGGTGACCTGCTCGACCTGGTGGGCCGGCGGCTGCGCATCGGCAGTGTCGAGCTCGAGGTCGCCTCCTTCGCCAAGAACTGCCCCGGGGTGTATGCCGCGGTGCCTGTTCCCGGGGCCCTCGCGGTCGGCGACGAGGTCACCGTGGGCGTGGCCGGCTCCTGAGCACCCAGCACCCGGTGGTACGCAGCACGGCGGCCTGACCCGGGGGGAACTGCGTCGCGAGGCCCGCACGCGGACGGATAGCCTTGCCGGGGCCGCGTCGCTGCGGCCCACACCCCGCCCGGCACCGAGCCGGACGCCGCCCGAAGGAGTACCTGCCGTGTCTGCCACCCTCACCGTGTACGTCGCCGGAAGCGAGCGGTCGGTGGGGCAGGGGACGACGGCGGGGGCGCTCTTCGAGGGCGAGCGGCGCATCGTCGTCGCACGCGTCAACGGCGACCTCGTCGACCTGAGCCACGTGCTGCACGACGGCGACGCCGTGGAGCCGGTGGCGATCGACTCACAGGACGGCCTCGACGTGCTGCGGCACAGCGCGGCCCACGTACTGGCGCAGGCGGTGCAGCAGGTCTACCCCAGCGCCCGGCTGGGCATCGGCCCGCCGATCCGCGACGGGTTCTACTACGACTTCGACGTCGAGACCCCGTTCACTCCCGACGACCTCAAGGGCCTCGAGCGGGCCATGCAGAAGATCATCAACGAGGGCCAGACCTTCAGCCGCCGGGTCACCACCGACGAGGCCGCCCGCACCGAGCTCGCCGACGAGCCCTACAAGCTCGAGCTGGTCGGTCTCAAGGGCGGCGGCGCAGATGTGGGGGAGGCCGCCGAGGGTGCCGACACCGAGGTCGGCGGCCCCGAGCTGACCATCTACGACAACCACCGCAAGAACGGCGAGCTCGCCTGGCGCGACCTGTGCCGCGGCCCGCACCTGTCCGACACGAAGATCATCGGCAACGCCTTCAAGGTCATGCGCTCGGCGGCCGCCTACTGGCGCGGGTCGGAGAAGAACCCGCAGCTGCAGCGGGTCTACGGCACCGCCTGGCCGAGCAAGGAGGAGCTCAAGGCCTACCTCGACCGCCTCGCCGAGGCCGAGCGCCGCGACCACCGCAAGCTCGGCGCCGAGCTCGACCTCTTCTCCTTCCCCGACGAGCTGGGCTCCGGTCTCCCGCTGTTCCACCCCAAGGGCGGCATCATCAAGCGCGAGATGGAGGACTACGTCCGCCGTCGGCACATCGAGGAGGGCTTCTCGTACGTCGGGTCGCCGCACATCTCCAAGGAGGGGCTCTTCCACACCTCCGGACACCTGCCCTACTACAAGGACACGATGTTCCCCCCGATGGAGTTCGAGGGGGCGAACTACTACCTCAAGGCCATGAACTGCCCGATGCACAACCTGATCTTCCGTTCGCGCGGACGGTCCTACCGTGAGCTCCCCTTGAGGCTGTTCGAGTTCGGCTCGGTCTACCGCTACGAGAAGTCCGGCGTCATCCACGGCCTCACCCGCGTGCGGGGGATGACCCAGGACGACTCGCACTCCTACGTCACCGCCGAGCAGGCGCCCGCCGAGGTGCAGCACCTGCTCGACTTCGTGCTGTCCCTGCTGCGCGACTTCGGGCTCGACGACTTCTACCTCGAGCTGTCGACCCGGGCCACCGAGGGCGAGAAGAAGGACAAGTTCCTCGGTTCCGACGAGCAGTGGGAGGTCGCCACCCAGGTGCTCGACGACGTCGCCACCGCCTCGGGGCTCGAGCTCGTCGCCGACCCCGGCGGGGCCGCGTTCTACGGCCCGAAGATCTCGGTGCAGGCCCGCGATGCGATCGGCCGCACCTGGCAGATGTCGACGATCCAGTACGACTTCAACCAACCCGCGGGCTTCGGGCTGGAGTACCAGGCCGCTGACGGCAGCCGTCAGGAGCCGGTGATGATCCACTCGGCGAAGTTCGGCTCGATCGAGCGCTTCTTCGGCGTGCTCACCGAGCACTACGCCGGAGCCTTCCCGGTGTGGCTCTCCCCGGTGCAGGTGCTCGGTGTGCCGGTGGCCGACGAGTACGCCGACTATCTCCAGTCGGTCCTCGAGACCCTGAGGCGCAAGGGGGTCCGCGTCGAGCTCGACGACTCCGACGACCGCTTCCCCAAGAAGATCCGCAACGCCAGCAAGGGCAAGGTGCCCTACGTCCTCATCGCCGGCGAGGACGACCGGGCTGCCAGCGCCGTGTCGTTCCGCTACCGCGACGGCTCGCAGCGCAACGGCGTCCCGGTCGACGAGGCGGTCGCCGAGATCGTGGCGTCGATCGCCGCGCGCACCCAGGTCACCACGTCACCCCTGGCCTCGGAGGCGCCCGGGAGTGTGCCGGTGGGCCCGGCCTGAGACCTGAGCACCCCTGTGCCGTGTGCCGTCCGCCCCTCTGGGTGGGCGGCATACGGGCATCAGAACTGGCGCCGGCGGCCCCTCACCGACTACGCCGCCTCCATCGGGACGCCGTTCGAGGCGACGCGGGCGGGGCCGTGGCCGTCTCGAGCGGCTGGTCCTACGGCAACGCGGTCACCGTGGACAGCGGAGGAGTGCACCACCCGACCGCGCGGGGCACAGCCCGGGCTACCCGCCGGTGGTGTCCACCACCGTGTGCACACCGGTCGCAGCCGGTCCCGCGACGGGTGTGACCAGCCCCGCAGCCGTCCCGGGGATGTCGGCGGGCCCCGACGCAGTAACCTGCGACGAGGGTCGGACAGCGGCCGGAGGAGGGTCATGTCGGAGACCAGACCAGAGGGCGACGATCGCGTCGTCCCGGTGTTCTTCCTGAGCGACAGCACGGGAATCAGCGCGGAGACGATGGGCAACGCCCTGCTCATCCAGTTCCCCGACGTCATCTTCGAGCGCACCCTGATCCCCTTCATCACGACCGTCGAGCAGGCGCGCGAGGTCGCGTCCATGCTCGACGAGGTGATGAAGGGTCCCGTGGTCCCCCTCGTCTTCTGCACCGCCGCGAAGGAGTCGGTGCGCGTCGAGCTGCGCCGCACCAGCGCGCCGGTCATCGACTTCTTCGAGCAGCACATGCAGCCCGTCGAGGCCGTGCTCGGTCGTCGGGGCATCCGCGAGCCGGCGCGGCTGCACGGTGTCGGCGACATCAAGCGCTACAACAACCGCATGGCAGCGGTCGAGTTCACCATCGAGCACGACGACGGCCAGAGCCTGCGGGCCCTCGAGAAGGCCGACGTCATCCTCCTGGCCCCCTCCCGCTGCGGCAAGACCCCCACGAGCATGTACCTCGCGCTTCAGCACGGGCTTTTCGTCGCCAACTACCCCCTCGTCGACGAGGATCTCGAGGAGCACGAGCTCCCGAGGCCCGTACGGGCCTACGCCGACCGGTGCTTCGGCATCACGACGACGGTCGACCGGCTCAGCCGCGTGCGCAACGAGCGCCGACCGGGGTCGAGGTACGCCAGCGCGGCCCAGTGCCGCTGGGAGCTGCGCCGGGCGGGTGAGATCTTCGCCGCCCACCACGTGCCGGTCATCGACTCGTCGGCCCGCTCGGTCGAAGAGATCTCCACGCTCGTCATCCAGACCCTCAAGAAGACCACCGGCGGCGCCACCGGCCGCCGCACCCTGCAGGAGAGAGGCAACCCATGACCGACGCCCCCACGACCGTGAGCCCGACGTCGGCCCCCGACTCGAGCCCCTCCGCGGGGTCGACCCCCCTCAACGTGCGGTGGTTCGCCGACCTCGGCATGGGCGACCTCGACCAGGTGGGCGGCAAGAACGCCTCGCTCGGCGAGATGGTGGCCAACCTCACCGACCTCGGGGTGCGCGTGCCCAACGGCTTCGCCACCACGGCCGACGCCTATCACCGCTTCATCGGTGACACGGGTCTCGCGGAGCACATCTCCGGCCTGCTCGAGCACCTCGACACGGACGACGTACGACGGCTCTCGGCCGTCGGCCGCGAGATCCGCGAGGCCGTCGTGACCCAGTCCTTCCCCGGCGACCTCGAGGCCGACATCCGTACCGCCTTCGAGCAGCTGGTGGTCGAGGCCTCCGTCGGGGGCGACGGGTCCGAGGAGCCGTCCTTCGCCGTGCGCTCGTCCGCCACCGCCGAGGACCTGCCCGACGCCTCCTTCGCCGGGCAGCAGGAGACCTTCCTCAACGTGCGTGGCATCGAGGCCGTCCTGCAGTCGATCCGCGAGGTCTACGCCTCGCTCTACAACGACCGGGCGATCGCCTACCGCGTGCACCATGGCTTCGCCCACGATGATGTCGGCCTGTCGGCGGGCGTGCAGCGGATGGTGCGCTCCGACATCGGCTCGTCCGGCGTGATGTTCACCATGGACACCGAGTCGGGCTTCTCCGACGCCGTCTTCGTCACCTCGGCTTTCGGCCTCGGTGAGGGGGTCGTCCAGGGCGCCGTGAACCCCGACGAGTTCTACGTCTACAAGCCCGCCCTGCGGGCCGAGCGCCCCGCCGTGCTCAAGCGCGGCATCGGTGGCAAGGCCACGAAGATGGTCTACACCCAGGACACCACGGTCGGTCGCACGACCGAGTTCGTCGAGGTCGACCCTGCCGACAGCGCCCGCTTCAGCCTCACCGACGCCGAGGTCGAGGAGCTCGCCCGCCACGCCCTCGTCATCGAGGACCACTACGGCCGCCCGATGGACATCGAGTGGGGCAAGGACGGCATCGACGGCCAGCTCTATGTGCTGCAGGCTCGCCCCGAGACCGTGCAGTCGCGTCGGACGGGAGCTCTCGAGCGCTTCCGGATGGACCCCAGGGTCTCCCAGGGCGCCGACGTGCTCGTGGAGGGCCGCGCCATCGGTCAGAAGATCGGTGCCGGAGCCGTGCGCGTCATGCGCTCCATCGACGAGATGCATGACTTCCGCGAGGGCGAGGTGCTCGTCGCCGACATGACCGACCCCGACTGGGAGCCGATCATGAAGCGTGCCTCGGCCATCGTCACCAACCGCGGTGGGCGCACCTGCCACGCCGCGATCATCGCCCGTGAGCTGGGCATCCCCGCGGTGGTCGGCACCGGCACCGGCACCAAGGACCTCGCCGACGGTCACGAGGTCACGGTCACCTGCGCCGAGGGCGACACCGGCCTGGTCTACGAGGGAATCCTCGACTTCCGCATCGAGCGCACGGAGCTCGACCGGATGCCCGAGCTGCCGGTCAAGATCATGATGAATGTCGGCACGCCCGAGCAGGCCTTCGCCTTCGCCAGCCTCCCTAACGCCGGCGTGGGTCTGGCTCGCCTCGAGTTCGTCATCAACCGTCAAATCGGCATTCACCCCAAGGCCCTGCTCGACCTCGCGGCCGACCCCGGCTCGCTGCCCGACGCCCTACGTGACGAGATCGCCGAGATCACGGCGGCCTACCCCGGGCCGCGCGAGTTCTTCGTCCAGCGCGTGGCAGAGGGGATCGCCATGATCGGCGCGGCGTTCGCCCCCCACCCGGTCATCGTGCGCATGTCCGACTTCAAGTCCAACGAGTACGCCAACCTCGTCGGTGGCGAGCGCTACGAGCCCGACGAGGAGAACCCGATGATCGGCTACCGCGGCGCCTCGCGGTATCTCTCGCCCGACTTCGCCGACTGCTTCGCCATGGAGTGCGAGGCGATGCGCTTCGTGCGCGACGAGATGGGCCTGACCAACGTGCAGGTCATGATCCCGTTCGTGCGGACCCTCAAGGAGGCCAAGGGCGTCATCGACCTGCTCGGGCAGAACGGCCTCGTGCGCGGCGAGAACGGTCTCAAGGTCATCATGATGTGCGAGGTGCCGTCCAACGCCGTCATCGCCGAGCAGTTCCTCGAGCACTTCGACGGTTTCTCGATCGGCTCCAACGACATGACGCAGCTGACCCTCGGGCTCGACCGCGACTCGGCGCTGGTCGCCGACGGCTTTGACGAGCGCGACCCGGCCGTGCTCCACATGCTGAGCCTGGCCATCGCCGCGTGCAAGAAGCTCGACAAGTACGTCGGGATCTGCGGGCAGGGCCCCTCCGACCACCCCGACCTCGCGCAGTGGCTGCTCGACCAGGGCATCGAGTCGATGTCGCTCAACCCCGACACCGTCGTCGACACCTGGCTGCGCCTCGGGGGCGTGGGTGTCGACGCCTGACGCCGTCCTCCCGCCGCTGCTGGTGCTCGACGGGGGCCTGTCGAACGCCCTCGAGGACCGGGGCGCCGACCTGTCGTCGGCGCTGTGGACCGCCCGGCTCCTGCGCGACGACCCGCAGGAGGTCGTTGCGGTCCACTGGGAGTACTTCGCGGCGGGGGCCGACGTCGCGACGACCGCCAGCTACCAGGCGAGCGTGCCGAGCCTCGTCGCCGCAGGGTTCGGCGAGCAGGAGGCGCGGACCCTTATCCGCGCCAGCGTGACCCTGGCACGGCAGGCGCGTGACGAGGCGGCCTCCATGGGGCGACGTCTCCTGGTGGCCGCATCGGTCGGCCCGTACGGCGCGGTGCTGGCCGACGGCTCGGAGTATCGCGGCGGCTACGGTCTCACGGCGGCCGCCCTGCGTGACTTCCACGGCCCGCGGCTCGAGCTGCTCGCGTCGGCCGGCCCCGACGTCATCGCCGTCGAGACCATCCCCGACGTGCGCGAGGCCGAGGTGCTGGTGCCGCTGCTCGACGAGATCGGCCTCCCCGCCTGGGTGTCCTACTGTGTCGAGGGTGGACGCACTCGCGCCGGCCAGAGCCTCCAGGAGGCCTATGACGTGCTGGCCGGCAGCACCGCGGTCGTCGCCGCCGGCGTCAACTGCTCCGCGCCGGCCGACGTCATGCAGGCCGTCATCACGGCGGTCGCCGCTACCGGCCGCCCGGCCGTCGCCTACCCCAACCGCGGCGAGAACTGGGATGCCGCGAGCCGCACCTGGCGCGGTGACGGGACCTCGCCGGGCGGCCTCGCCCGCGCCTGGGTGGCAGCCGGGGCAGGACTCGTCGGGGGATGCTGCCGGGTAGGACCGGCCGACATCGCCGAGCTCGCCGGGGCTCTCGCACCGCTGCGCGGCTGCGGCGGGTAGCGTCCACGCCATGAGCAGCGTCCCCGAGTCCGTCATCGCGGGGGCCACCGGCCCCGACACCACCCTCGTGTTGGTCACCCGCACCGTCATCGCCGACGCGGTCGTCGCCCTCTGCGCCGCCGTGGGACTGACCACGCTCGTGCTGGACCACCACGACGGCCCCGTCGTCGGTGCCCTCGCGGCCCTGCCCGTGGGGCAGCGCCACGCCGTCGTGCTCACCGACCACGACGCCCCCGGCACCGCCGAGGTGATCCGGGCCGCGCTGGCGGCCGGAGCGGGCTACGTCGGCATGATGGGCAGCCGGTCGCGGGCCCGAGGGGTGTTCGAGACCCTGCGCGTCGAGGGCCTGACCGAGTCGTCCCTGGCCTGCCTGCACGTGCCAGTTGGCCTCGACACCGGCGGCCGCACGGCGGGGGAGATGGGTCTGTCGGTCGTGGCCGAGGTGGTGGCCTGGGCCAACGGCAAGCTCGTGCGCACGGGTGACCGCAGCGGTCTGCAGGCCCCGTGACGGACCAGCCGGCAGCGGTCGCCGCCGCCTCCGAGCCCCTGGCCGAGCACCAGGACGACTTCGCGGGGGACCCCGACGGCTTCCAGCGCCTGTGGACCCCGCACCGCATGGTCTACGTCGGCGGCGACAAGCCGAGTGACCGGGCCGGCGACGGGTGCCCGTTCTGCCGGGCGCCGGCCCGCACCGACGAAGAGGGTCTCGTCGTGCACCGGGGTGAGCACTGCTTCGTCGTGATGAACCTCTTCCCCTACAACCCCGGGCACGTGCTGGTCTGCCCCTACCGCCACGTCTCCCTCTACGTCGACCTCACCGACGAGGAGACGCTCGAGTTCACCCGCCTCACCAAGGAGGCGGTCCGGGCTCTCGAGCAGGTCTCCGCCCCGCACGGCTTCAACCTGGGGATGAACCAGGGGTCGGTCGCAGGAGCAGGCGTCACCGCGCACCTGCACCAGCACGTCGTCCCCCGGTGGGGTGGCGACTCCAACTTCCTCCCGGTCGTCGCGCAGACCAAGGCTCTGCCGATGCTCCTGGAGGACGCCCGCACGCGCCTTGCCGCTGCGTGGTGAGACGGTGGGGCACGCGATGACGACTAGGCTGGGGCGGCCATGCTGAACCGAGCCCTGCGCGAGTCCTGGACCAAGGTCATGACGCCGCCCGCCAAGCTGTTCCTCGCGATGGGGGTCAGCCCCGACGTCGTCACCGTCGTCGGCACGCTCGGCGTCTGCGCAGGGGCACTGGCCTTCTACCCCCTCGGACACTTCTTCTGGGGCACCCTCGTGGTGGTCCTCTTCATCTTCAGCGACAACGTCGACGGGGTCATGGCGCGGCTGCAGGGACGCGAGGGACCGTGGGGCGCCTTCCTCGACTCCACCCTCGACCGGGTCGCCGACGCGGCCATCTTCGGCGGCCTCGTCATCGGCTTCGCCCGCAGCGGACCGCAGCACAACCTCCTGTACGCCGGTCTCGCCCTCGCATGCCTCACCTTCGGCATGGTCGTGAGCTACGCCAAGGCCCGAGCCGAGGGGTTGGGCATGACGGCCAACGTCGGGATCGCCGAGCGGGCCGACCGCCTGCTCGCGGTGCTGCTCGCTGCCGGGCTGGTCGGTCTCGGTCTGCCCGTCGTCGTGCTCGGGGTCGTGCTCGGCCTGCTCGCCGCGGCCAGCCTGGTGACCGTCGTGCAGCGCATGATGACGGTGCGGCAGCAGGCCCTCGCCGCCCTCGACCGCCCCGCCCCGTGACCGACAGCGCCGCCTCAGCATGGGCGAGTCGCCTGGGCGCGGTG
>JALYVC010000200.1 GCA_030853445.1 Actinomycetota bacterium
GTCCGGCGCAGGGGCAGCGCCAGCCGCCACGCGACGAGCAGGGCGAGCCCGGCGGCGACCACGCCGGTGAGCACGAGCGACCACGTCAGCTGGGTGAGAGCGTCCCGGCTCAGGGCGGTGGCGTCGCCTCGACGCTGGGCCAGCACCAGGCCGCCCACGTCCGTCGGTCTGGCCTCCACCAGCACGATGCCGTCCTCACGGTCGAGCCGCAGGGAGAGCGACCGGCCCGCCGCCACCGCCCCCACCTGGGCAGGGGTGAGCGAGCGCTTGGCCAGCGCGTCGCCTTTGAGGGCGGACCCGCCGGCGGCGTCGGTGCGCACGACGGCGATCTGGATGTTGATCGACCTCAGGGCCCGGCGGGCCCGGGTCTGGCTCACCTCGGCGTTGGCGCCCGTGGTTGCCGTCGCCTCGGCCTCGTCGGCGATCGCCGAGAGGGCCCCGCGGGCGGTCTGCTCGCTGGCTCGCTGCAGGAGGTTGACGCTGATGACCCCGCCCACCAGCGAGGTGAGCAGGGCGACGCCGACGGCGAGGGCGGCGATCCGCGTCGCGAGGCTGGTGCGGCCGACGTGCCGGGTGCCGGGCCTGACCCCCTCCACCATCAGGTCGGCTCCCGCCGCGAGGGGGAGCGAGGGGCCTGGGCGGAGTAGCCGACCCCGCGGACGGTGCGGATGACGTCGTCCGGGCCCAGCTTGGCCCGCACCTGCGCGACGTGGACGTCGACGGTGCGCCGACCGGAGGGGGAGTCGTAGCCCCAGACCTGCTGGAGCAGCTGCTCGCGCGTCCAGACGCGGGCCGGGGTGGCCATGAGGTGGGCGAGCAGGTCGAACTCCGTCGCCGTGAGCGTGATGTCGCGCTCGCGGACGGTGACGCGCCGCTCGTCGGGCAGCAGCCGCACCTGACCGAGGGCCAGCCCCTCCTCGGTCGCCCGGTCACGGGCCGTGAGGGCGCCCCGGCGCAGGATGCTGCCGATCCGGGCGATGACCTCGCGCGGCGAGAAGGGCTTCGTGATGTAGTCGTCGGCGCCGAGCTCGAGACCGACCACCCGGTCGACCTCGTCGTCGCGCGCCGTGACGAAGAGGATGGGAGTCCAGTCGTCCTCGGCGCGCAGGGCTCGGCAGACCTCGATGCCGTCGAGCCCGGGCAGGCCGATGTCGAGCAGGACGACGGCGGGACGACTGCTCCGTACGGCGTCCAGCCCCGCCGTCCCGTCGCGCTCGACGTGCGTGCGGTAGCCCGACAGCTCCAGCTGCAGGGTGATCATCGTCGCGATCGACGGGTCGTCCTCGACCACGAGCACCAGCGGGTCACGTGGCGACAGCGTTTCGGACGGCACCGGGCGAGCCTACGGCGAGCAGGTGACGTGATGGTCACGGCGGTGCTCGGGTCGTGGTCGGATCAGACGTGCGGAGGCGGCAGCTCGGTCGTGCCGACGACGGCCGCCAGGTCGAGGGGGCCGTAGACGTGGGCGAAGACCTCGCCGGTGGCCGGGTTCCCGATCTCGCGGACCACCGGGCTGGTCAGACGCGACTCGTCGACCTCGAGCAGCAGCAGGGGACCCGGGACGTCACCGTAGAAGGTGCGACGAACGACGGGCCACTGCTGCTCGTCGCTGCAGTGGACGAAGCCCTCCTCCTGCAGCGAGCGCCCGCGGGTGGAACCGGTGTACGCCCCGGACTGCTGGGCCTGGGCCCATTCGGCGGGGTCAGCGAGGTGGTAGATCGTCACGTCGGGCACGCTACCGCCCGCGGGCGCGACCACCCCGTCGGCCTCGGATAGGTTGTGGGGCCCGTGGTGCCGACGGCTCCGCGACGTCCACGTCGGTCGACAGGAGAGCACGTGAGCCCGAGCAGCGCAGGCGGTTCGAGCCCCGGCCTGGCCATCGCCTCCGACCCGGTCGCCGACGCCGAGCGCGCCCGCGGTCTGCGGCAGATGCGGCTCGTCGCGCTCGGTCTGCTGCTGGCTGCCGCCGTGGTCTTCGTGCTCACCATCCACACCGAGCCGGCCTCGTTCCTGGGGTTCGTGCACACCGGGGCGGAGGCCTCCATGGTCGGCGCCATGGCCGACTGGTTCGCCGTGACCGCGCTCTTCCGTCACCCCCTGGGCCTGCCCATCCCGCACACCGCCCTCATCCCGAGGCGCAAGGACATGCTGGCGCGCAGCCTGCAGGACTTCATGGGCGAGAACTTCCTGCGCGAGGAGATCATCCGCGAGCGGGTGCTGACCGCGAAGGTGACGGCGCGGGTCGCCCGGTGGCTCCTGGTGCCGGCCAACACCCGCCGGGCGGTCGACGAGGCCGCGGGCATCCTCACCACCGGTCTGCACCGCCTGAGGGACGAGTCGGTGTCTGAGCTCGTGCAGGACGCGGTGCTGCCGCGTCTGCGCGAGGAGCCCATCAGCCCGGTGGCAGGCAGCCTGCTGGCCGAGGTGGTGGCGGACAAGGCCCACTACGGGCTGGTCGACCTCGGGCTCGGGGAGGCCTACCGCTGGCTCTCCCTCAACCGGGCGGCCTTCGGCCAGATCCTGCAGGAGCGCGCCCCCACCTGGGTCCCGCAGATGGTCAACGACTTCGTCATCAACCGGGCCCACGTCGAGGCGCTGCGCTGGGTCGCCGACATCCGCGACGACCCCGAGCACCACGCCCGGCTCGCTCTCGACGACCTGCTCGCCCAGCTGTCCCGCGACCTCCTGCACGACGAGGAGACCATGGAGCGGGCCGAGCGGCTCAAGCTGCGGGTCCTCGACCACCCGCAGCTGCTCGAGACCGCACTGTCGCTGTGGCGAGCCTTCCGCTCTGCCCTCGTCGCCGCCCTCGCCGAGCCCGACGGCCCGCTGCGGGCCAGGGCCCGGGAGGAGGTCGCCCGCGCCGCCACCTCGGTGAGCGAGGACGAGGCGCTTAGGGAGCGGCTCGACCGCTACCTCGCTGACCTGGCTGTCTTCGCCGTCGAGCGCTACGGACAGGAGCTCACCGACGTGATCTCCTCGACCATCAACCGGTGGGACGGGCGCGAGACCGCCCGTAGGGTCGAGCTCTTCGTGGGCCGGGACCTGCAGTTCATCCGCATCAACGGCACGATCGTCGGCGGTCTCGTCGGCCTTGTCATCCACGCCGTCGCCGTCGTCTTCGGCTGACCCGTCCGCCGCCGTACGGGGCCTCGGCGGGCGACCGTCACCCGCGGCGACGGTGCCGTGCCCCACGGGTTGGGGCACGGCACCGTCATCGGCGCGGCATGCTCAGCTGCGCGCCTGGTCCGCCGGCTCGACCAACGGCTCGAGCACGACCTTGGCG
>JALYVC010000205.1 GCA_030853445.1 Actinomycetota bacterium
TGCGGCCCGAAGATCGCTGGGCCCCGCTCGCCCGCCAGATCGACCGGGACCTCACCCGCGGACCCAGCTGGTCGATGCTCGCCGACCACATCGACCTCGCGGACCGGCACGGCCTTCACGTGCTCACCCTGCTGCCCGCACTGGTGGCCAGCCACCCCCTCGACCACGACAACCCCGCCAGCGACCTCGCCTACCGTCTTCTCGCGAACACTGACTTCCCCATCGACTCAGCGCCAGCTCGACGCCCACGCCAGCCGCAGCGACCAGCCACGAACACGCACCCCACTGTCAGCCCCACCCGACGGCCGGACGCCACGCCAGGACGGTAGGGGGCGTGCCGCGGTGGCCGGCAGACGGCGAGCCGACGCGCAGGCTTGCGGGACGCCCGAGACCCGAAGAGAGGGCTCTCCTACCGCGTCGGCGTTCCTGCAGATCCTGCCCCGGGGACGGTAAAGCGCCTGCCGTCGTTGGCTGTGTCTCTTGCTGCTCGACGCAACCCATGACCAGATCGGCGACAAGGTCGGACATCGAGTCGTAGGCCCCTCGTAGCCCCTCGGGGGCCGCTCGGGGTCGGGGCCGCTCGGGGCCGCCGCGAACTCTGATCTGGGGTGGGGCGAGCGGCGTGATCCACGTGATCGACGGGATGGACCATGCCCGTCCGACGTTGTCGATCACAGGTTGTTTGGGGTGGTGTGACGAACGGGTGAGCGGAGGGTTGTGGCCCGTCCTGGATCAGTCCGAAGAGGACAATCCGGCTCTTGGGACCTGAGGTGGGAGAGGTGGTGACACGCCGGGAGCGGTGATGCGCTGAGTATGGGGTCGAGGCCCTCAGGATGCGGAACGACCAAGAACCGTTTCCGTGAGGACCTCGATGATGACTGAGCGTACGTCGTGCTGCGTTGCACGTGACTCTTCCCCGGCCGTGTACTGCGGCAACTGTGACCTGCTGGTCGGCCTGGACGGGCTCCACGTCCTTGAGGTGCTGGTGGCCGACGAGCGGCTGCGGGTGAAGGTGGAGTCCCCGCCAGGGCTGATGGGGTGCCCGACCTGCGGGGTCGTAGCCCTCAGCCATGGCCGGCGGGAGGTCGAGCTGATCGACGCACCGTGCTTCGGGCGGCCGGTGCAGCTGGTGTGGTGGCAGCGGACCTGGTCCTGTCCGGAGGCGACGTGTCCGGTGGCGGTGTTCACTGAACAGGACGAGCGGGTCGCGCGGCCCCGCGGGTTGTTGACGACGCGGGCGTGCTGGTGGGCGGTGCGGCAGATGCGCTGCGAGCACGCCTCGGTCAGGGGCCTGGCGCGGCAGCTCGGCGCCGCGTGGAAGACGGTGTGGCGCTCGATCAAGCCGCTGCTCGAGGTGATGGACGCCGACCCCGCCCGGTTCGAGGGCGTCGAGGTCCTGGGGGTCGACGAACATATTTGGCACCATGTCAGCCCGTTGAAGCGGGGTCCGAAGGAGTTGACCGGGATGGTGAAGCTGACCCGCGACGGGAAGGGAAACACGCGAGCAACGTTGTTGGACCTCGTTCCTGGCCGCTCGGGCACCGTGTACGCAGACTGGCTCAAAAAGCGGGGGGACGCCTTCAGGGCCGGTGTGAAGATCGCGACCTTGGACCCGTTCCGCGGGTACGAGAACGCGATCGACGACCAGCTGCAGGACGCCATCGCCGTAGTCGACGCCTTCCACATTGTGAAGCTGGGTGGTCAGGCCCTCGACGAGGTCCGCCGCCGGGTCCAGCAGGAGACTCTCGGGCATCGCGGCCGCAAGGATGACCCGCTCTTCGGGGTCCGGTTGATCCTGCGGTGCGGGATCGAGCGGCTGACCGAGAAGCAACGAGCCCGGCTGACGGCTGCGATCGACGCAGACGAGCGTCACGCCGAGGTTCTGGTCGCTTGGCTCGCCGCGCAGGAGCTGCGGTCGGCGTTCCACCGTAAGGACCTGGCCGCGGGCCGCCGGATCGCCGAGCACGTCCTGGACTCGTTCCCCTCCTGCCCGATCCCCGAGATCGCCCGCCTCGGCCGGACCCTGAAGCAGTGGCGGGAGCCGTTCTTGGCGTACTTCACTACCCGCCGGGCGAACAATGGTGGTACCGAGGCCGTGA
>JALYVC010000212.1 GCA_030853445.1 Actinomycetota bacterium
TCGCCGGCGCGGACAAGGGCGGTTGCGGCGGCCCGGCGCCGCGCCCGCCGACCCAGCGCGGATCGGTCGGCGAGGGCCACAACGCGCTCGAGACCCCCGTATGCGCTCTCGGTCGCGGGGCTCCTACGCTCGGGGGATGGCGACCCACGAGGTGACCAACCAGGTGCCGACCCTGACGGCCTACGACCTGTTCGGCACCGACCCGGTGCTCACCGAGTCGGTGGCTCGATGGGGCGACCCCGTCGACGCCGACGGTCTGCACCGGCTCGGACGACAGGCCGGCACCGACGAGGCCCAGCTCTGGGGAGACCAGGCCGACCGCAACCCGCCCCGTCTGGTCACCCACGACCCCCGGGGCGTGCGCATCGACGAGGTGGAGTTCCACCCGGCCTGGCACGAGCTGCTCGCCGTCGCGGTCGGTCACGGGCTCACCGCCGGGCCCTGGCTGCGCCCCACGGGCACCGGGGCCCACCTGCGGCGCGCCGTCGGCTTCATGGTCTGGAGCCAGGTCGAGGCCGGGCACGGCTGCCCCGTCTCGATGACGTATGCCGCCGCCCCCGCCCTCGCGGGCGACCCCGTCCTCGCGAAGCGCTGGCTCCCCCTGCTGGCCTCGCGCAGCTACGACCCCGGTCTGAAACCCGTGTCGCGCAAGTACAGCGCCCTCGCCGGGATGGGCATGACCGAGAAGCAGGGCGGCTCCGACGTGCGGGCCAACACGACGCGTGCGGTGGCCACCCCGGGCGGTCCGCTGCCGGGCGAGACCTACCGGCTCACCGGGCACAAGTGGTTCACCTCCGCCCCGATGAACGACGTCTTCCTCGTCCTGGCCCAGACCGACGCCGGCCCCACGTGCTTCGTCGTCCCCCGCGTGCTCGACGACGGCACCCGCAACCCCTTCGCGCTGCAACGCCTCAAGGACAAGCTGGGCAACCGCAGCAACGCCTCCTCGGAGGTCGAGCTCGACGGCACCTGGGGCTCGCGCCTGGGCGACGAGGGGCGTGGGGTGCGCGCCATCATCGAGATGGTCGGGGCGACCCGGCTCGACTGCGTGCTCGGCTCGGCCGCGACGATGCGTCAGGCCCTGGTGCGGGCGGTGCACCACGCGCGGCACCGCTCGGCGTTCGGGCGCCTGCTCGTGGACCAGCCGGCCATGACGAACGTGCTCGCGGACCTCGCGCTGGAGTCGGAGGCCGCGTCCTTGCTGGGGATGCGGCTGGCGCACGCCGTCGACCAGGGCGAGACCGCCTTCTCGAGGCTGGGCGTGGCCATCGGGAAGTTCTGGGTCTGCAAGCGCACCTCGCCGATGGTGGCCGAGGCGCTGGAGTGCCTGGGCGGCAACGGCTACGTGGAGGAGAACGGTCTGGCCCGCCTCTACCGCGAGGCGCCGCTCAACTCGGTCTGGGAGGGGTCGGGCAACGTCAACGCGCTCGACGTCGTGAGAGCGGTCTCCCGAGAACCCTCGTCCGTGGACGCGTACTCCACCGAGGTCTCCTTGGCTCGTGGGGTGGATCCTCGCCTCGATGCCGCCATCGACGACGTGCTCACCAGGGTGCAGGCGCTGGGCGGCGACACCGACCCGGAGACGGTGGCATTCACGGCCCGACGGCTGGTCGAGGACCTCGCCCTCACCCTGCAGGCCGCCCTCGTGGTGCAGCACTCTCCCGCCCCCGTTGCCGAGGCGTTCATCGCCAGCCGGCTGGGCGGTGGCCACGGTCGCACCTTCGGCACGCTCGGCCCCGACCTGGCCGGGCACGCCGGCGACATCATCGACCGGGCCTTCGCCGGCAGCTGAGGCCCGGGCCTCGTCGGCGGGCTCCACACCGGGCCCTCGGCGTGGCTCAGCTCCACACGTCCTGCTCCGTTCGCACACTCTTCACCGACTCGACAACCACCAGAGCCCGGGACCTCACGGGGGTCGAGCGCCAACGGGTCCGTTGTGTCGCTGTGACCGCCCACTCCCCCGTCGTCCCGTCGAGGAGCTCACGGACGACGTCGAGGTGGCCGACGTGGCGGGCGTACTCCTGCACGAGGTGAAGCAGCACGCGCTCCAGGGAGGCGGGCGCCTGCCCGGCCCAGCGCTCCGACGGTCGGCCGACGTCGTCGAGGCGGTGGTCGAGGGCGATGCGCCGGGTCAGTGCCCCGCGCTCGGCCAGCGCCTCGAGCAGGTCGTCACGCGAGACCCCCTCGGGTACGTGCCAACGGCCCTCGCGCCGGTCGGCCCATGGCTCGTCGATGGCTTGGCCCTCGAATCCCCAGTCGAGCCAACGGCGTTCGACGTGGACGAGGTGGTGGACCAGCTCGAGGGGTGACCATCCCGAGGGGAGGCACGACGCCCGCACCGTCGCCTCGTCGAGGTCAGCGACCTTGGCGGCCGTCACGGAACGGAAGTAGTCGAGGTAGCCGAGCAGGACCTCCCTGCGGTCAGCCGCAGGAGTGGTCGGCTCGGGGAACGGCGGCGACGGTCCGTCGATCACGCGCGGGCCCCACCGAGCCCGAGCACGACGGCGAGCCCCAACGCACTGCGCGGGTCGTAGGGCCCGCGCCAGAGCCCCCCGTGCACGGCCGCGTCGGCCTCCTCCTGCCACGGCGCCCTCAGCGGTGGGCGCGGCGAGGTGAGGTCGTGGACGAGCAGCGCGGCCATGAGGGTGTTGCTCGTCGCCGGCTCGAACACCTCGATGCCGAACCGGTGGGCCCCTGAGTAGGCGGCCGCGAGAGCCCGGTTCCTCAGCACCGACCGGGTGCGCGTCGGCGGCGCCACGTGGAGCGAGACCTCCAGCCCGTCACGGCGGGCGACGGTGGCCCGCCAGCGTTGGAGCCGTTTGGCGAGAGCGTAGTTCGGGCCCTGCTGCGGCACGATGCTGTCGTTGAGACCGGGGTCGGAACCCGGCGCGTAGTTGCGCTTGAGCAGACGGCCCCCGCTGGCCGCGCGGAACACCGGCCGCAGGAGGCGGCCAATCCCAGCGGTGTCCTCGTAGGCCCGGGTAGCCTGCGCCACGGCATCCGTCGGCACCGCGAAGACGTCGGTCGGCGTCGCCAGGAAGGCGAGCGACACGTCGTCGCCGCGGCGACGACGCAGCTCGACACTGAGGGCGTCGACAGCCATGGCCACGCGCAGGTTGGTGGCCCCGTCGGCGTAGACATAGTTGCCCAGGACGAGGTCGCCCTCGAGCCCCGTGATCCAGTCGGCGACCGCGGGTAGCTGATGCAGCAGGTCGGCCCCCGCCCCCGCGGCGAGCTGTCCTCCTGGGCCGGCGTCGCCGGTGACCGGCAGGGTCAGACGCCCGGCCGACTGCTCGGCGATGCCCAGGAGCCGTCGCCACAGCTCAGGCCGGGGCAGGTCGACGCCCGCGAGGTCGGCGCCCCAGTCCAGCAGCGCTCGAAGGGGGCCCATCTCGGCCCCCGCCCCGACCACGACGACGCGCCGGCCCTCGAGACGCAGCCGCTCCGGCTCGGCGGCCACCGTGCGCACGGCTTCGGCTGCGGACGGCTCCAGGATGCCCCGGTCGCTCCAGTCGTCGAGCTGGCGCAGCAGTGCGTCACCCTCGAGCCGGGCACCACCCATCGGGAGGCTCAGTGCCGTCCGCGGTCGTCCGCTACCGGTGACCGTGGCCGTGCGCAGGGAGTGCTCCACCCCACTGGGTCTGCCCACGAAGGCGTCGACGAGCGGCACCTCCCCGTCGGGTGTCACCATCCTCATGCGCTCGTGCAGGACGCCGAGGCCGTCGCGCGCGATGCCGACGGCCCCGGCCTCGGACGGGAGCCCCGCCTCGACGAGCCGACGGAAGTGCTCGAGGTAGCCCTGACGCCAGCTCGTCTCGCGCGATGCGGCTGCCGCGCCCACCGGGTCGACGCGAGAGAGGGCCCCCCCGACCACGGCCCTCCCCAGGGCCGAGGTGCTCCGGGCACCACCGTGCCCGTCGCTGCCGTCGCTCTCGGGTACCACCACGCCGGTCGGTGTCGTCATCGTCATCCTCCGCAGGCTGGTTGCACGGGTGGTCGGTCAGCTGTCGGCCAGCAGGGCCTTCTGCTCGGCGACGTCGTAGTCGGCCGGCGGCCACGGCGGGTCCATCCGCTCCAGCGTCTCGAGCAGGAGCGTCTGCACGGCGTACCGGGCATACCACTTGTGGTCGGCCGGCACGACGAACCACGGAGCGTCCTTGGTCGAGCAGCGGGTGAGCGCCACCTGGTAGGCCTCCATGTAGTCGTCCCAGAAGCCGCGCTCGACGAGGTCGCCGGGGTTGTACTTGTAGTACTTCTCCGGGTGGTCGAGCCGCTTGCCCAAGCGGTCCTTCTGCTCGTCCTTGGAGATGTGGAGCATGACCTTGACGACCGTGGTTCCGTCGGCGACGAGCTCGCGCTCGAAGGCGTTGATCTCGGCGTACCGGGCCCGCCACTGCGACGGCTCCACCAGGTCGTGCACCCGCACGACAAGCACGTCCTCGTAGTGGCTGCGGTCGAAGACCCCGATCCGCCCCGGACGGGGCAGCGCGTTGCGGATGCGCCACAGGAAGTCATGCTGGCGCTCCTCCTGCGTAGGGGCCTTGAACGCCGTCGCCCTCACCCCCTCGGGGTCCATGGCCCCGACGACGTGGCGCACGATGCCGCCCTTGCCTGCGGTGTCCATCCCCTGGATCACCAGCAGCAGGCGGCGTGAGGCGCCGGCCGTGGAGTCAGCGTGCAGTCGCTCCTGCCAGGCCCCCAGCTCGGGCGAGCGGGCCGAGAGCGCTGCGGCGCCGTCCTTCTTGCCCCCCGAGAAACCGGGGGACGATCCGGGATCGACGTCCTCCAGTCGAAACCCGGTGTCCACGCGCAGCAGGTCCGACAACCACGGAGCCTGCTCGAGCTCGTGGTGCTTGCCCTTCGTCTTCTTGGCCATGGGCGCCATCCTGCCTCACCCGGACCTCGCGTGGCGCCGCCGCCGCGCAGGCATACTCGCGGCATGCGCCTGCTGCTCGCCGAGCCCCCCGCCCCGAGCTCGCCGCCCCTGGGGAGCGACCTCGACCAGGCCGCCCTCCTGCGCCTGTATGCCGCGCCCGGCATCGCGGGCGGCTGGCTGCGGGCCAACTTCGCGATGAGCCTCGACGGCGCCGTCACCGGAGCCGACGGGCGCTCCGGCACGGTCAACACCGACGCCGACCACGTCGTCTTCAGGCTCCTGCGGGCCCTCTCCGACGCCGTCGTCGTGGGCGCGGGCACCGTGCGCGGAGAGGGCTACACCCCGCTGTCGGTCGACGACGGCCTCACCGCTGCCCGGGCCGCGTCGGGCGCCGCACCCGACCTACCGCTCGTGGTGGTGACCGGCCGCGGCACGGTGCCGGTCACGCTGCGTGACGCCGCACCGGGAAGGGTCCTGTTGGCCACCACCTCCCGCGCAGACGGCCTCGCCGAGTCACGTGAGCTCCTTGGTGACGACCACGTGCTCGTGTGCGGCCGCACCGACGTCGATCCCGCGCGGCTCGTCGCCCAGCTGCACGAGCGGGGAATGACCCGCCTGCTGACCGAGGGCGGGCCCAGCCTGCTCACGGCGCTGCTGCGGGCTGGCGTCGTCGACGAGCTCTGCGTGTCGGTGACCCCTCTCGTCGTGGGCGGCGGGGGCCCCCGCCTCACCTCTGGCGGCACCCTCACCGGCGACTTCACACCGCGACTGCTCGTCGAGCAGGACGGCACCCTCATGGGCCGCTGGGTGCGGGCCGACCGCTGACGGCGGGCCCTCGTGGACGCGAGCGGTCAGGAGCTGGTGAGGAACTCCGCGACCGAGCGCTCCCAGCGACCGGGGTCGAGGTTCCACTCCTTGCAGTGCCGGGCGGTGTCCCAGCGCTCCAGGGTCACCACGTCGGGCCGGACCGCGGCCAGCGCCAGCGCCGGACCGGCGGGCACGAACTCGTCGTCGACCGACACCTGCACCAACATCGGGTGGGTCAGCTCGTCGGCCCGGGCCACCCAGTTGGTGGCCGCGACGTCGACCGGGTCGTGCACCCCAACGAGGCGCCTCGTCGAGCGTCGACCCATCATCGTGGTGCCGGCCACCTCGAGCACGCGCGGCAGGTGGTGCAGCCGGGCGTGGTGGGCGAGCACGTCTCCCCAGTCGACGACCGGTGAGTCGAGCACGACCGCCTCGACCACGTCGCTGACCGGCGAGCGGTGGAGGGTCTGCAGGATGATGGCACCGCCCATCGACCATCCCCCGAGCACCAGCCCACGGGCTCCGTGGTCGACGGCATAGAGCATCGCTGCCTCGAGGTCGCGCCACTCGCTCAGGCCGAGGTTGTAGCGCCCGTCGGGCGCGGGCGGCGCACCGATGTCGTTGCGGTAGGCGATGACCAGGCAGGTGTAGCCGAGACGACGCAGCGTGGGCACGGCGCGCAGGCACTCCTCGCGAAGCGCCCCCCGCCCGTGCACGAGTACGGCCCAGCGCCCGTTGGCCCGCTCCGGCTCGACGAGCCAGGCCGGTAGGGGCCCGTCCTCTCCCGGGACGGCGACGTCACGGTGCGCGATCCCGAGGCTGACCCGGGGAGAGTCCCAGTGCCAGTACTGGTTCCACCGTGCTCCTCCCGGTCGCAGGCGACCGCGGTCGGTGGCCACGAGGCGACGGACGACGGCTCGTGCGTCCTGGTCGACGACCTCGTCGACCCGGGCGTGTCCCGCGCCGCCGTCGAGCCAGAGACCGTAGCGGCCGGGCACGACCGTGTCAGCGGTGGCCTCGAGCGTGACCGTGTCGGCACCGACGGCGAGCACCTGCACATCGTCGGGTCGACGCGCGTCGGGGGTGAGCACCGTCCGGGCGAAGTGGGCGGCGGCAGCCAGCCCCCCGCCCACCGCGGCTCCCGTGGCGACGCCGACACCCACGGCCACGAAGCGCAGTGCTCGCCGGGTCGGGGCGGAGGTCGACATGCGGGCAATCGTGTCAGGTGCGAGGGTCCCGTCCCCACCGACCCCGAGGGAGAATGCCGGGATGGACCAGCCCATCGAACTGCCCCTCCAGCCGATGCTCGCCAAGGCCGTCGCCACCGTGCCGGCGGCCGACAGCGTGCCGGGTGGTCTGGCCTACGAGCCGAAGTGGGACGGCTTCCGCTGCCTGGTGGTGCGAGACGGCGACGAGGTGGAGCTGGCGAGCAGGGGCAGCAAGCCCCTTACCCGCTACTTCCCCGAGGTCGTCGCGCATGTGCGGCAGCTGATGCCCTCCCGGTGCGTCGTCGACTGCGAGATCGTCGTGCGTGACGGCGAGCCGGGCCATGAGCGCCTCCAGTGGGAGGCCCTCTCGGCTCGCATCCACCCGGCGGAGTCGCGCATCACCCGTCTCGCCCGGGAGGCCCCGGCCGAGCTCGTCTGCTTCGACCTGCTGGCCCTCGGGGACGAGAGCCTGCTCGAGAAGCCGTTCAGCGAGCGCCGTGCGCAGCTCGAAGCGGCCTTCACCCACCTGTCCCCCGGCGATCCGGTGCACCTCACGCAGCTGACGACCGACGCCCGGCGGGCCCGGCAGTGGTTCGAGACGTTCGAGGGCGCCGGGCTCGACGGGGTCGTCGCCAAGCCGCTCGCCCAGCCCTACGCGCCGGGCAAGCGAACGATGCTCAAGGTCAAGCACCACCGCACCGCTGACGCCGTGGTCTACGGCTACCGGGTGCACAAGAGCGGCGAGGGGGTCGGCTCCCTCCTGCTCGGCCTGTACGCAGCCCCCACCGACGGCGACGAGCCGGCCCTGCGGCCTGTCGGTGGCATCGCCGCCTTCACCCACACACGGCGGCTCGAGCTCGTCGACGAGCTCGAGCCCCTCGTCGTGCGCGACGGCGACGGCAGCCCCCTGGCCGCGCAGACCGAGCGGTCGCGCTTCTCGGGCAGCAAGGACAACTCCTTCGTGCCCCTGCGTGCCGAGCGCGTCGTCGAGGTCGCCTTCGACCAGATGGAGGGCCTGCGCTTTCGCCACGCCGTGACGTTCGTGCGCTGGCGCCCCGACCGGGAGCCGGCCTCGTGCCGTCTCGACCAGGTGGAGCGGGCCCCGGCCTACGACCTCGCCGACGTGCTCGCCGAGAGCTGATCGGCGCGAGCGGGCCCGCCGCGTCGCCTCAGCCGAGGGCGGCGACCGCCGCGTCGTAGTCGGGCTCCTGGCCGATCTCGGGGACGAGCTCGGCGTGGATCACCCTGCCGTCGGTGTCGACCACGACGATGGCGCGGGCCAGGAGCCCCTCGAACCCGCCGTCGACCAGGCGCACGCCGTAGTCGTCGCCGAAGGACGAGCGGAAGGCCGAGGCGGCCACCACGTCGTCGAGGCCCTGCGCGCCGCAGAAGCGGGCCTGGGCGAAGGGCAGGTCGGCCGAGACGCAGACCACCCGGGCGTTGTCGAGGCCGGAGGCCAGCGCGTTGAACTTCTTGACGCTGGCCGCGCACACGGGCGTGTCGACGCTGGGGAAGATGTTGAGGACGGTACGGGTCCCCTCCTGGAGGGTGACCTCGGCGAAGTCGGACCCGACGAGCGTGAACGCCGGGGCGCTGCTGCCCTGGGCCGGGAGGTCGCCGACGGTGTGGACGGGGGTGCCCCCGAGTGCGGTGGTTGCCATGGGGTCTTTCTAGCACTGTGAGACCTTTCGCCGACGGCCTGGTCTGGTGGGAATGGCGGCGACTCGCCATACTCAGGGCGGCGAGTCGCTGTTCGGGGGTTGGCAAATCTGGTATATAAAGGTAGATTTCCGGCGAACGCCCCCGCACCCGACCTCAGCGGCTTCCCTCCTGCCTCTGGTCCCCCCACACCCAGCGGGCTCGGTCAAGCCGACCCGCGGCGAGGAAACGACGCATGACCTCCCCCACCTTGCGCACCCCCCACCGTCCGCACCGCCTCCATCCCACGCCCCACCCCGAAGCCCGCACCGCACGCCTGCGACGACACGGGGCCAGCCTCGCCACCGTCCTGGCGCTCGTCCTGGCGATGGTGGTGGGGCCCCTCGCCTGGACCTCGGCCGTCGCGATCACGTGGTTCAACCCCGTGTGCGGCGGCTTCGTCGCGTGCAACGCGGCCGGCATGGGCAACAACGGCTACGAGCGCGTCTACACGACCTCCTTCTGGGGCATGTACCCCGGCCACAACTGCACCAACTACTCGGCCTACCGCCTCATCGCCCGCGGCATCGACGCCTCCTACCTGCGCGGTCAGGGGATGGCCTACCAGTGGGGCGCCGTCGCCGCCAGCCATGGCGTGGCCGTCGACAAGTCGCCGGTGGTCGGCGACATCGCCTGGTTCGACCAGACCGCGGGGCTCAGCACGAGCGGGCACGTGGCCTACGTCGAGTCAGTCGACCTCTTGGCCGGCACCATCCGCCTGTCGGAAGACAACTACAAGGGCGACTTCGACTGGCGCAGCTACTACATCCGCGACGTGACCGGCTTCATCCACTTCGCGGGCGGGGGAACCACCACGCCGCCCGCCCCGCCACCTCCCGTGACCATCTCGGAGGGGGACTTCGTACGGGTCCAGGAGACCGGTGAGGTCGACCGGATCGCCGGGGGCGCCCCGGTCTACGTCACGTCCTGGAGTGCTTTCGGCGGGATGCAGCCCGTCAAGAACGTCTCCGCCGCGCAGCTGGCCGCCCTCCCCCTGACCCCTCGCGACGGCACCTTCATCAAGGGCACCGACGGGGTCGTCTTCCGGGTCATCGGCGGGGCGCCGCTCGTCGTCTCGAGCTGGGCCCCCTTCGGCGGAACGCAGGCCACCGTCACGGTCGACAGCGCGAGCATCCTGCGCGCCGGCTCGGATGGCTACTTCCGCCACCTGCTGGCCGTCCCGCGCGACGGCACCTTCGTGACCAACACCGCCACCGGGACCGTCTACCGCGTCGCCGGTGGCGCTCCACTGCGCGTCTCGACGTGGGCCGCGTTCCCGAGCGGGCAGACGACCTGGGCCGCCGACCCCTACGAGTTCACCCACTACACGCACCTGCGGGCCACTCCGGTCGACACCTTCATCAAGGGCAGCCGGTCGGGGCGGGTCTACCGCACCGTGAGCGGGCGGGCCTTCTACGTCAGCTCCTGGACGCCGTACGGCGGTGCGCGCCCCTACACCGAGGTCGACGACTGGGCCGTCGGGGCGTGCGACCACCTCAACTGCCAACCCCTCGGCCGGCTCGACGCCACCACCGGCATCCCGGGCGGAGCGATCGTGAGCGGCTGGGCCATGGACCCCAACGCCACCGCCCCCCTCTCGGTCGCCTTCGTGGTCGACGGGGTCCCCAGCGGCACGGCGACGGCCTCGGTCAGCCGACCCGACGTCGACGCCGTCTACCACTCCGGCGCGGCGGTCGGCTTCCAGAGCGCCGTGCGCCTGTCGTCCGGCATCCACACCGTGTGCGCCCAGGCGGTCGACGTCGCCCCCGGCTCAGCGTCCGACCTCGGCTGCGGTACGGCGACCGTCGTGCCCGGCTCGGTCGTGTCGGTCACCCCCACCCGCCTGCTCGACACCCGCACCGGGCTGGGTGCACCCGCCGTGGCCGTGGCCCCGGCGAGGACCACGACCGTGCAGGTGACGGGGCGCGGACCCGTGCCCCCGACGGGCGCCACCGCGGTACTGCTCAACATGACCGTCACCGGCGCCACCCGCAGCGGGTACCTCACCGTCTACCCCTCGGGCCGTCCGCGACCGGCGACGTCCAACCTCAACTACGCCCCCGGGCAGACGACGTCCAACCTCGTCCTCGTCCCGATCGACTCCACCGGTCGCGTCACCGCCTACAACGCGTCGTCCGGCACGCTGCAGGTCGTCGCCGACGTGGCGGGGTACGTCGTCTCCGGCGCGACCACGACGCCGGGCGCCGTCGTGCCGGTCACCGCCACCCGTCTGCTCGACACCCGCACCGGCCTCGGGAGCGGGCGCACGGGCGCGCTGACCCCGACGGCCGTCACGGTGGTGCCGGTCACCGGTCGTGGACCCGTGCCGTCGTCGGTGGGCGCCGTCTGGCTGAACGTCACGGTGACCGGGGCCACGCGTCCCGGCTACCTCACCGCCTACCCCTCGGGCCGTCCTCGGCCCTCCACCTCCAACCTCAACTACCAGGCGGGGCAGACGACCAGCAACCTCGTCCTCGTCCCCATCGACTCGACGGGCCGGGTGACCTTCTACAACGCCTCGCTCGGCACCCTGCACGTCGTCGCCGACGTCGCCGGCTACGTCGTCGCCGGCACGGCGGCCGCATCCGGGGCGGTCGTGCCCGTCACCCCGACCCGGTTGCTCGACACCCGCACGGGTCTCGGGGCGGTCGTGGGCGCCATCGGGCCGGGCAAGATCACTGCGGTGAGGTTCACCGGACGGTTGCCCGTGCCCACGGGATCCGTCAGCGCCGTCGTCCTGAACGTCACGGCGGCGTCGGCCACGGCCTCGGGATACCTCACCGTCTTCCCCGGTGGCTCGGCCCGTCCACCGACGTCCGACGTCAGCCTGGCGCCCGGTCGCACGGTGCCCAACCTCGTCGTCGTGCCGGTCGGCCCCGACGGGTCGGTGCAGTTCTTCAACGGGTCGCCGGGCTCGACGCACGTCCTGGCCGACGTGGAGGGTTACATCCGGCGGTGAGTCAGGCCGCGTGGCCGACGAGCACCGCGGCCTCCATGACCGGGCCGAAGTAGTCGGCGTGGGCCTCGGTGAGTGAGGTCGGCAGGTGGATCATGAGGGCTCCTGCGGACTGGTGGTCAGGCCGGTCGCGTCGCCTGGGGTGCTCGGTCGGCGGCGCCTGGCGGCCGCCGCCCGAGCCCCTCCCGGCGGCTCGTGGGGGTTGTCGCGCAGGTAGCCACCGTCGGACCCGTGGTACTGCGCGTCGTCGTACCGCTGCTTCGAGGGCTGGACCCGGGGGGGCTCCCCCGGCATCTTGGGATAGTCGGGCGGGAAGCTCAGCTCGCCGAGCCCGTCGGCCAGGTCGCGCTCCCACCACGCGAGCGCTGTCGCCAGACGACCTGGACGCTGCCCGATCTCGGCCCAGGGGTCGGGCTCGTGGGCCACGATCTCGGGCACGGAGCTCACGGTGAAGTCGGCGACCCGCACCTCGCGCAACCGGTCCCAGGCACAGGGCATGCTGACCGGCGCCCCGGGCAGCGGACGCGGGCTGTAGGCCGAGGCGATGGTGCGGTCGCGACAGGCCTGGTTGTAGTCGACGAACACCTTGTCCGCGCGCTCCTCCTTCCACCAGGCCGTGGTCACCAGGTCGGGAAGGCGCCGCTCCAGCTCACGGGCGACCGCGATGACGCCGTGGCGCACGTCGAGGAACTCGTGCTCGGGCACGATCCGGGCGTAGACGTGCACACCGCGGTTGCCGGACGTCTTGGCGTAGGACGTGAGGCCGGCGTCGGCGAGCACGTCCCGCAGCGCGAGGGCCGCCTCGACGACGTCGGCGAAGGGCCGCCCCGGCTGGGGGTCGAGGTCGAGGCGCAGCTCGTCGGGGTCGTCGAGGGCGTGCGGGCTCGAGACGAGGTCTGTCGGGGCGGTCACCGGCCACGGATGGAACGTCACGGTGTTCATCTGCACCGCCCAGACCGCGGTCGCCACCTCGTCGACCACCAGCTGCGGGTGGCTGCGCCCCGAGGGGTAGGTCACGGTGACCGCCCGGGCCCAGGCGGGCATCCCGCGCGGTGGGTTCTTGGCGTAGAACTCCTCGCCGCCCACGCCCGAGGGAAACCGCTGCAGGGTGACCGGACGCTGACCCGCGAGACCGAGGAAGCGGTCTCCCACCGCGACCACGTAGTGCGCGAGATCGAGCTTGGTGATGCCGTCGTCGGGCCACATGGGGCGGTCGGGGCTCGAGATCCGCACGGTACGGAGCCCGTCTGGGCCGGGGACCTCGAGGGTGGTGGCGTCGCTGGCCATGGCTCCAGCCTAGGGCCGTCCGTCCGGCCACCGTCCGGCCACCAGGTTCTTGCGAGGAATTTACCTTCGTCCTACCTGAATGTTCCGGAAGAACCCTACGGTCACGAGGTCCCCCCGCCCCCTGCCCCGGGAGTCACCTGCATGTCCACTCTGCGCAGAGTCGTCGTCGCCACGACCTCGACCGCCGCCCTCGCCGTCGGAGGGCTGGTGGCCGTCGCGCCCCTGGCCCGGGCCGTCGACACCACCTCTCCCGTCGTCATCAGCGAGGTGTACGGCGGCGGCGGGAACTCCGGAGCCCCCTACACCAACGACTTCGTCGAGCTCTACAACACCAGCAGCACGGCCGTACCCGTCGAGGGCTGGAGCGTGCAGTACGGCTCCTCCACCGGCTCCACCTTCTCGGGCAGGACCACCCTCACCGGGTCCGTCCCGGCGCACGGCTACTACCTGGTCCAGGAGGGTGGCGGGGCATCAGGCACGGCCCTGCCGACCCCCGACGCCGTCGGCACGATCGCCATGAGCAGCGCGTCGGGCAAGATCGCCCTCGTCTCCGACAGCACCACCCTCACGTGCGGCACCACCTGCGCCACCGCCGCGGGGGTCGTCGACCTCGTCGGGTTCGGCAGCGCCAACGAGGCCGCAGGGTTCCCCACGCCGCTGCTGAGCAACACGCTCTCCGCGCAGCGCAAGATCGCACCGTTCGCCAACACGGGCGACAACTCGGCCGACTTCACCGTCGACGGGCCGACGCCGAAGGCGGCACCCGCCGGTGGGTCCGGCGGCACCGACTGCACCACGACCCCGCTCCCCGACGCGTGCGTCCCCGGTGCCGACTCCATCCAGGACGTCCAGGGTGACGGCTTCGTCTCGCCCATGAGGGGCCAGCCGGTCGCCAAGCTGCCCGGCGTCGTCACGGCCGTGAGCGGCGCGAGCCCCCGCGGCTTCTGGATCCAGGACCCGACACCCGACACCGCACGTCCCACGGCGTCCTCCGGCCTCTTCGTCTACACCTCGAGCTACTCCCCCAGCGTCGGGGACGAGGTGCTCGTGACCGGCTCGGTCTCCGACTACTACACCCTCGCCAGCGGCGAGACGCTCACGACGACGGCCAGCCTGTCGCTCACCGAGCTGACGTCCGTCACGACCGTCACGACGCTCAGCGTCGGCCACCCGGTCCCCGCAGCGGTGGCCGTCGACGGCTCCGCAGTGCCCGACCTCTACGCCCCCACCACGGCCGGTGCCAACGTCGAGGACATCTCGAGCGTCAACCCCTCCCGCTCGGCCCTCGAGTTCTACGAGGCGCACGAGGGCATGCTCATCAGCGTCACCGACGCCCCGGTCGTCGGTCCGGGCAAGGCGCAGTACGGGGAGGTCTACGTGACCACCAAGCCCGACCAGAAACGCACTCCGCGCGGTGGGACCTACCTGCCGAGCTATGCCGGCCAGCCGTCGGGGCGCCTGCTCGTCAGCCCCCTCACTGGCTCCGTCCCCCCGGCCAACGTCGGTGACCTCCTCACCGGCACGGTCGTCGGCCCGGTCGACTGGTCGCCCTACGGCGGCTACGACCTGCGGGCGACGACGACCCCGACGGCGCAGGACAACGGCCTGAAGCCCGGTGTGGCGGCGGCCCCCGCGGCCGACCAGATGACGGTCGGCACCTACAACGTGCAGAACCTCTCCCCCGCCGACCCCCGGTCGAAGTTCGACCGGCTCGCGACGGGCGTCGTCACCAACCTGCGCTCCCCTGACGTCATCGCAGTCGAGGAGATCCAGGACAACAGCGGCCCCACCGACGACGGCACCGTCGCGGCCGACCTCACCCTCACGACACTGGTGGACGCCATCACCGCCGCCGGCGGACCGTCTTACTCGTGGACCGAGATCGACCCGCTCGACAAGCAGGACGGGGGCCAGCCCGGAGGCAACATCCGCTCGGTCTTCCTCTACAACCCCGAGCGCGTCGGCTTCACCCCGCGCGGCACCCCGTCGTCCACCGACGCCGTGACCGTGGTCCGGGGCACCGACGGCACACCGACCCTCTCGACCAACCCCGGGCGGGTCGACCCGACCAACGCGGCGTGGACCAGCTCCCGCAAGCCCCTGGCGGCCGAGTTCACCTTCCAGGGCAGGAAGGCGATCGTCGTCGCCAACCACTTCAACTCCAAGGGTGGCGACCAGACAGCCGACGGCCGGTTCCAGCCGCCGACCCGCTCCTCCGAGATCCAGCGCACGAAGCAGGCAGTCGTCCTCAACGCCTTCGCCAAGGACGTGCTGAACGTCGACGCCGCCGCCAACCTCGTGCTGGCCGGTGACTTCAACGACTACCAGTTCTCAGGCCCGGTCACGACCCTGACCGACAACGGGGCGACGCTGACCGACCTCATCGGCACCCTGCCGGCGAATGAGCGCTACACCTACGTCTACGACGGCATCTCGCAGGTGCTCGACCACATCATCGTGGCCAAGGGACTGACCGACGTGGAGTACGACGTCGTGCACCTCAACTCGGAGTTCGCCGACCAGGTCAGCGACCACGACCCGCAGGTGCTGCGGGCCCGGCTGAACGAGCCGACACCGGCGGCGACACCGGCGGTGGCGGTCAGCCCCAGGCGTCAGAACGCGGGGCAGTACGTCAGGGTCAGGGCGGTCGCCTTCCCCGCCCAGGACACGCTCTCGGTCACCCTCGACGGCAAGGGCCCGAGCGCCACCATCCGCACCAACAGGAAGGGTGTGGGCGTGACCTCGTTCTTCCTGCCGGTCGCCACCGCCAGGGGCCAGCACGCCATCGTGGTCACGGCCCCCGACGGCACGAGCGTCAGTGCGCCGGTGCGGGTGCTCGCCACCTGCCCGACGGCGACAGGGGGCTCGCTGCTGTCGCGCGCGGTCGCAGCTCCGGTCGGTGTCGCGCCGACAGAGGCGCTGACGGCGTCGGGACCGGCCTGCTGACCCTTGCGGGAGCCGTGCCTGCGGCCGCTTGACGTGGGGCCCGCACGCCGGGGCGGGGGATGAACCCCCCGCCCCGGCGTGTTGTCATGGGTGATGCTGTTCCGACGACGGAGGACTCCTGTGAGCGACACCACCGACACGTATGCCGTGAGCAAGACCGACGCGCAGTGGCGCGAGGAGCTCAGCCCCGAGGAGTACCAGGTCCTGCGCCAGGCAGGCACGGAGCGACCCTTCGTCGGGGAGTACACCGACACGCACACCGAGGGCGTCTACGCCTGCCGTGCCTGCGGCCACGAGCTCTTCCGCAGCGACACCAAGTTCGACTCCCACTGCGGCTGGCCGTCCTTCTACGCCCCGCTGGCCGAGGACCGGGTCGAGTACATCGAGGACCGCGCCATGGGGATGAAGCGGGTCGAGGTGCGCTGTGCGAACTGCGGTTCGCACCTCGGGCACGTCTTCGAGGGCGAGGGCCTCGGCACCCCCACCGACCAGCGCTACTGCATCAACTCGGTCAGCATGACGCTGCACCCCAAGGCCTGACCACCACCTGAGCCAGATCGGCCACCCGCCCGCATCCAGGGACAGGTGCCCACGTCGGCCCTGCCGGACCTCGCGTCAGGCGACCCCTCGTCAGCGCAGCGCGGCGACGAGGGCGTCGACCTCGACGCGGGGGCCGGTGTAGAACGGGACCTCCTCGCGCACGTGGTTGCGCGCCCTAGAGGCGCGCAGCTCACGCATGAGGTCGACGATGCGGTGCAGCTCGTCGGCCTCGAAGGCCAGCACCCACTCGTAGTCGCCGAGGGCGAACGAGGCGATGGTGTTGGCGCGCACGTCGGGGAAGTCGCGCGCCAGCTGCCCGTGCTCGACGAGCATGTCGCGGCGCTCCTTGTCGTCGAGGAGGTACCAGTCGTAGGACCGCACGAAGGGGTAGACGCAGATGTACTTCTTCGGGTCCTCGTCCGCGAGGAACGCCGGCACGTGGCTCTTGTTGAACTCCGCCGGACGGTGCAGCGCGGCCACCGACCAGACCGGGTCGAGCAGCTCGCCGAGCTCGGTCCTGAGGAACCGGTGGTAGGCCGACTGCAGCGCCTCGATGGTCTCGGCGTGCCACCAGACCATGAAGTCGGCATCGGCGCGCAGGCCCGCGACGTCGTAGAAGCCGCGCACGACCACGTCCTCTCCCGCGAGCTCGTCGACCAGGGCGGTGACCTCGGCGGACATGCGGGCGCGGTCGGCGTCGCCCACCGGCTCGGCGACCGCGAACACCGACCACATCGCGTAACGGATCGTGTCGTTGATCTCGCGGACCTGGGACGGTGAGGGCTTACGGGTGCTCATGACGTCATTCTCGCGCCTGCGATCCCGGGCGACTCAGGTGGGTCACCACCTGCCGGGCGGCGGCCCTGCCGGAGCCGACGCAGGCAGGCACACCCACCCCGTCGTAGGCCGCCCCCGCGACCGCCAGCCCCGGTGTGCGAGCGACGGCGTCGCGCACTGACGCGACCCGCCCGACGTGGCCCACGGCATACTGCGGCAGCCCACCGCCCCACCGCTGCACGTGGTGGTCGACCAGGGGCGGCAGCGGGCCGCCGAGCACCACACCGAGGTCGTCGACGACGGTGCGCACGATCTCGGCGTCGTCACGGTGCAGGGTCGCCTCCTCGCCCGCCCGGCCGACCGACGAGCGAAGGAGCACGACGCCCTCGTCGAGGGCGTCGACCCACGACCACTTGGCGAAGCTGAAGGTGGCGGCCTTGACCGTGACCGGCTCGGCCGGGGGCACCAGGAAGCCGGAGCTGCCGCTCAGCCCCACCGGTCCCAGCAGGTCGGTCAGGCCCCGGCGGGGTACGGCGAGCGTGACGACGGCCATCGAGGCGTACTCCACCTGGCGGAGCACCGCAGCGGCCGACGGCACGATGGCGGACAGCAGCCGGCTGGCCGGGGCCGCCGGCACGGCGAGCACCACGGCGTCCGCGTGCAGCTGCTCGACGCCCGTCGTGGGCCCTGACGTGACGAGCCATCCGTCGGGGACGCGCTCGAGACCTCGCACGGTGACACCGGTGCGCACCACGACTCCGGCGGTCTCGAGGCGGCGCACGAGGTCGGCGACCATGACTCCGAGCCCTCCGCGGTAGCCGGCGAAGACCGGCCTCGGCCCGGCGGCGTCATCCGCTCCGGCACGAGCCGCCGCTGCGGCGGCGGCCACGAGGCTCTCACCACGACGCCCCGCGGACCACAGGGCGGGTACGGAGGCCTGCAGCGACAGCTGGCGGGCGTGGCCGGCGTAGACACCGGCGAGCAGCGGCTCGACCAGACGGTCGACGACGGCGGCGCCGACCCGCTGCTGCACGAAGTCACCGACCGACACGTCATGCTCCAGGGGCGCGAGCCGGGGCTCGTGCCGCAGCCGCTCGACCTCGCCCGGGGTCAGGAGCCCGCGTGCGGTCTCGGGGTCGGAAGGTACCCCCATCAGGGTGCGGGGAGGTAGGGGGTGGTGGTGGCCGCGCGACCAGATCGTGGCGCTGGCGCCGACCGGGTGGACGACCGGCCCGACCAGACCCGTCTCGTCGAGCAGGGCCAGCGCCTCCGGCCGACGCGCGAGCATCGACTCGGCTCCCACGTCGAGGCGGTGACCGGCGACCTCGCCGGTGCGCAGCTTGCCACCCGCGACGGGTGACGCCTCGAGCACGACGACCTCGAGTGGCTCGGGTGCGCCACGTGGCCCGACCGCCTGGGTCAGCTCCCAGGCCGCGGCGAGACCGCTGATCCCTGCCCCGACGACGACGACCCTGCGCATCTGACCACCTTCCCAGACACCGAGACCGGGTCGTGACCCGCCACCACGGAACGACATCGAGAGCCCGCGTGTCCTCCGGTCAGAACCTGTTCCCCTCAAGGAGGTCTTCCGTGAACGCACCCGAGTCGAGGTCGCGGCGCCAGCGCGTGGTCGCCACCACCGCAGTCACCGCCCTGGCCACGCTCCTCGCTCTCGCCGGCTGCAGCGGGAGCGGCGGGAGCGGCAGCTCGGCGCAGGCCGCCGCCGACTTGGGAGGAGCGGCACCCTTGGCC
>JALYVC010000236.1 GCA_030853445.1 Actinomycetota bacterium
CCCCCGCTCCGCCCGCTGCGGCGCCCGTCGCGCCGAGCGTCGACGCCCCCACGGCTGACCACGGTCGTCGGGGCGCGGCCGACTCCTCCATCCGCGTCGACGTCGACCTGCTCGACTCGCTCATGCGTCAGGTCGGAGAGCTGGTGCTCAGTCGCAACCAGATCGTGCGCCAGGCCGGCCTGCTCGAGGACGCCGACCTGCTGCGCGCCGCACAGCGGCTCGGTCTGATCGCCTCCGAGCTCCAGGAGGGCGTCATGAAGACGCGGATGCAGCCGATCGACCACATCTGGGCCAAGCTCCCCCGCGTCGTGCGCGACCTCGGAGCCCTGTGTCACAAGAAGGTGCGTCTCGAGATGGTCGGTCGTGAGACCGAGCTCGACCGCACCCTGCTCGAGGCGGTGAAGGACCCGTTGACCCACCTCGTGCGCAACGCCGTCGACCATGGGCTCGAGACCCCCGAGGACCGCGTGGCCGCCGGCAAGCCAGTCGAAGGTGTCCTGACCCTCAAGGCCTTCCACGAGGGTGGCCAGGTCGTGGTCGAGGTCTCCGACGACGGGGCCGGCATCGACCCCGAGCGCATCCGTCAGAAGGCTCGTGAGAAGGGGATGTTCCGCCGCGGCGGCGACAACCTGGGGGCGATGAGCCCTGCCGAGCTGCTGCAGCTCGTCTTCGCCCCGGGCTTCTCGACGGCTGACGCCGTCACGAACGTCTCCGGGCGAGGCGTCGGGATGGACGTGGTGAAGACCAACATCGAGGCCATCGGCGGGGCCATCGAGATCGAGTCGACGCTCGGCGTCGGCACCACCTGTCGACTGCGGATCCCGTTGACCCTGGCCATCATCGCCTCGCTGACCATCGAGTGCGCCGGTGACCGCTATGCGATCCCGCAGGTGAGCCTGCAGGAGCTGGTCACCCTGGACGCCGACCGCGCCAGCGCACAGGTCGAGGACGTCGGTGGGGCCGAGGTCTACCGGCTGCGTGGACAGCTGCTTCCCCTGGTCCGGCTGGCGGACGTCCTGAAGGTGACCACCGAGCCCGCCGAGGGGCACGTGGTCATCGCCGTGCTCCAGGCCGACGGGCGACGGTTCGGGCTCGTCGTCGACCGGGTGCTCAACACCGAGGAGATCGTCGTCAAGCCCCTGTCCTCCCGGCTGAAGTCGATCGGCGTCTACTCCGGGGCCACGATCCTCGGCGACGGACGCGTCGCCCTCATCCTCGACGTGCAGGCCCTCGCCAAGGGAGCCCTGCGCGCGAGCGTCGTGGAGCGCGAACAGGCGACGGCTTCCCCGGTCGACCAACCCGACGAGGTCGAGCGCGTCCTGCTCGTCGGAGCCGGCGGTGGTCGCGAGGTCGCGATCCCGCTGTCGATGGTCACGCGGCTCGAACAGGTCTCGGTCGAGCGGGTCGAGCGGGTCGGTGCGCGTGAGGTCGTGCAGTACCGCGGGGCGATCCTGCCCCTCCTGCGCCTACGGCAGCACCTCGGCTCGTACGGTGACGCCGAGCCCACCCACCTGCTCCTCGTCGTCTACACCAGCGGCGGACGCAGCATCGCGCTGGTGGTCGACGATGTGCGCGACATCGTCGACGGTGCCCGGGTCCGCAGCGACATCGACGACGCGGGCCTGACGGGCTCCGCCGTCATCCGGGACAAGGTCGTCGAGCTGCTCGACGTCCGATCCGCCATCCTCGCCGCCGACCCCCACTTCTTCGTCGAGGGCTCCCTCTCCTGCGACGCCGTGCTCGAGGGAGCAGTCTCATGAAGGTCCAGCTCGCGACGTTCCAGCTCGCCGGCCACACCTACGGCATCGAGGTGGGCGTCGTGCAGGAGGTGCTGCGCCAGCAGTCGCGCACCCGGGTCCCGCTCGCGCCGCCAGCCGTCGCCGGGCTGGTCAACCTGCGCGGACAGGTGCTCACCGCCATCGACCTGCGCTCGCGGCTGAGCCTGCCCGAGCGGCCGGAGGGGGTCGAACCGATGGTCGTGGTCGTCCAGGTCGCGGGTGAACCGGTCAGCCTGCTCGTGGACTCGATCGGCGACGTCGTCGACGTCGACTCCGACACCTTCGAACCGCCGCCGGACACCCTCTCCGACGCGGGTCGTGAGCTCATCACCGGGGCCTACAAGCTCAGCGACCGGCTGCTCCTCGCCCTGGACACCGTCAGGGCGGTCGCCGCCTGACCGAGGGAGTGGATGCGCACGGCACCTGAGTATGATGCACATCACGTCTGTCGCCCATTTCCTCGCGCCCCCTGCCCCGATGGCGCACGCTGGTCATCTGATCGCCCGACCTCTAGGTCGGCCGATCGCCTGATGACTACAGGGGGACCCGTGCGCTACTCGTTGGTCAACGCCACCGCCTTGGGCTTCGACCTGGTGAGGCTGCCCGGGGGCGCCCGCACGGCCGAGGTCCTCCTCGCGGCCTGCGCGGCCTCGCCGGCGGAGCTGAACCGCCTGGCGGGGGTCCATCCGGGCCCCGACCGGGAGCTGCGCTGGGAGCAGGTGCGCGACCGGAGCAGGCGCCTGCGACCCGTCCTGTCGGCCGTCGATCTCGCCGAGCCCGCCCTCGCCGGCCAGGTGCAGGACGGGATCCGCGGTGGGGCCGAGCTGCTGACCAGGATCGCCGAGGCTCCCCTCGGAGACCTCGAGGCCCTCGCCGAGTTCGTGCGCCACGAGGCGCTCGAGGCCACCTGGACCCGCGTCGGAGGCGTCGCCCTGCAGGACTTCTCGGCTCAGCTGGCCGGCGACCTGCTGGTCGACGCCGCCACCTCCGCCTACTGCGCCGACCTGCTGGAGGACGACGAGCGCCGACGCCTGGTGGGGCCGTTCCTCCAGGTCCGTCGGGCGGGCGGCCTGCACCATGCGGACGCCACGACCGGCGTCGTCGGTGCGCTGCTCGCCAACGTCAGCGCGTGGGGGCCGTCCGAGCGAGCCTCGCTCTCGGCCGCCGTCGACGCCACCCGGTCCTCGACCTCGCGATGGGCGGGCGCCATGCACGAGGCAGGCTGGGCCGCGCACCTCTCCGGGCGCACGCGCACCGCAGCCGTCGCCCAGCTCCACACCGTGGTGGCCTTCAGCGCGGCCGGCTTCACGACCACGGAAGCCGCCCTCGGGTCGTGGAACGCCCTGAGCGGTGTGGTGCAGGCCCTGGGCGTCGCAGACCTGCTGGCCGGTGGCGACCTCGACGTGCTGGTGCAGCCCTGGTTGCTGGCGCAGGGGTGCGACCCCCGTGAGGGACCTCCGCGTCCCGGCTGAGCAGTTCGCCTCAAGACGCAGCACGAGCGGCCGATGGTGAGTCTGCGCCGCGCATGGTGGTGCGTGATCTCGAGGAGACCTCGTGCCCCCGATCCGCGTACTGGTCGTCGACGACTCGGTCGTCATCCGTCGACTCGTCACGAGCATCCTGTCCGGGGATCCCGACATCGAGGTCGTCGGTCACGCCGCCAACGGGCAGATCGCCATGGGCAAGGTCGAGTCGCTCTCGCCCGACGCCATCACCCTCGACATCGAGATGCCGGTGATGGACGGCATCGCGACCGTCCGGGCCCTGCGCCGGGCGGGCCACCGGATGCCGGTGATCATGTTCAGCACCCTCACCGAGCGCGGCGCCACCGCCACCCTCGACGCCCTGGAGGCGGGGGCCAGCGACTACGTGGCCAAGCCGGCCAACGTCGGCAGTGTCACGCAGTCCCTCGAGCAGGTCCGCGCGTCGCTCATCCCCAAGATCAAGGCCCTGTGCGGCACCCGTCGGCGCGTCTCGGCGCCGCGGCCCGGCGCGCAGGTCAACGGCAGGATGACACCGACCACCACGAGTGGGCCGCCCGTTCGCCCCCCGGCAGGGCGGCCGCCCGTGCTCGCGGCCCGACGCGGCGCCGACACCGCCTACCGCGTGCTGGCGGTCGGCTGTTCGACAGGGGGCCCAGAGGCTCTCGGCACACTGCTCGGCGCCCTCCCGGCCTCCCTCGGGGTCCCCGTCGTGGTCGTCCAGCACATGCCGCCCGTCTTCACCACACAGTTCGCCGCCCGACTCGACCGGTTGCTCCCCCTCACGGTCGTGGAGGCCACCGCCGGGCAGGTGCTGCGCCCGGGACACGTCTACATCGCACCGGGCGACATCCACCTCAAGGTCGTCAGGACCGCCGCAGGAGACCGCGTCGAGCTCGACCGGGGGGCTCCGGAGAACTTCTGCCGGCCGGCGGTCGACGTGCTGTTCCGGTCGGTCGTCGCGACCTACGGACGCGACGTCCTCGCGGCCGTCCTGACGGGGATGGGGCAGGACGGCCGACGAGGAGCCCTCGACATCGTGGCTGCCGGCGGCAGCGTCCTCGCCCAGGACGAGGCGACCTCCGTCGTCTGGGGGATGCCAGGGGCCGTGGTGAACGACGGTGCGGCCGAGGAGGTGCTCCCGATCGGGCTGCTCGGCCCGGCGCTCGCGCAGCGCCTCTTCCGGTCGGGCCCCTCCGGGCCGAAGGTGGCGACGGGGACCCGCGACCACGTGAGGTCCGGCCTCTCGAGCGCCGCCACCCCCACGTCACGCTGACGCTCGACTTCCCGGCCATCCACCCGCCGAGCCCGTCGTCAACCGGGAAGAGGGTGCCCAGATGTCCTCACGTCGAGGGCGCGACAGCCGAACCTCCTGACGTCGGACGGCACGAGCAGCCGAGCCGACTGTCTGACAGACACTCGCCGACGACTCGCAGCGGGCCGCGAGCGGCGCGAGTGGGCGCCCCAACCGACCGGAGGCATTCACCGATGGCTCTGACGCCCGAGCTTTTCCACTTCATCTGCGACCTCGTACGCCGGGACGCGGGCATCGTGCTCGAGGACGGGAAGGAGTATCTCGTGGAGTCGCGGCTGCTCCCCCTCGCTCGCGCGGCAGGCATCGCCACGACGGCCGACTACGTCGCCGCCCTGCGGACCCGGCCGACCCCCGACGGACGTGGCGCGGTCGTCGACGCACTCACCACCAACGAGACCTTCTGGTTCCGCGACCAGGATCCCTTCGAGGCGCTGACCCGGGTGGTCGTCCCCGAGCTGAGCGGTCGGCCCAACCCGCGACGCAAGCTGAGGATCTGGTCCGCCGCGTGCTCGAGCGGGCAGGAGCCCTACTCCATCGCCATGCTCATGGCCGAGCTCCTCCTGCCACTGGGCTGGAGCGCGGAGATCGTCGCCACCGACATCTCCCCCACCATGCTGGACCGCGCGCGGGCCGGGACCTACTCCCAGCTGGAGGTGGGCCGCGGGCTCCCGGCCTCGATGCTGAGCAAGTACTTCCGCCGCTGCGGAACCCAGTGGCAGGTGAGCGACGACATCAGGTCGATGGTGACCGTCGCACCCCTCAACCTCACGCAGCCGCTGCCGGTGGGGTCGCCGTTCGACATCGTCTTCCTGCGCAACGTCCTCATCTACTTCGACACCCCGACCAAGAGCCGGATCATGCGCCAGGTGCGCCAGGTCACCACGCCCGGAGGGTTCATGTTCCTGGGCGCCGCCGAGACGACGCTGGGGGTCGACGACGCCTGGGAGAGGGTGCCCCTGGGTCGCTTCACCCTCAACCGGGCCCCTGCCCTGAATGTCCCGGCGGCGGCCGCCGCCCCCGTGATGACCCTTGCCAGGAACAGGTGACGAAGCCCATGCGCGCTCTGGTGATCGACGACTCACGCGTCATGCGTACCCTCCTGGCGAGGGACCTGACCAGGGTCGGCTACGAGGTGCTGCAGGCCGAGGACGGCCAGAAGGCTCTCGACGTGCTCGAGTCGGTGGGCGCGGACCTGCCCGACCTGTGCACCATCGACTGGAACATGCCCGTGATGGACGGGCTCACCTTCGTGCAGCGGGTCCGTCAGCACACCGGGTGGCGAGGGATCACGCTGATGATGGTCACCACCGAGAGCGAGCACCACCAGGTGGTGCGGGCACTCGCCGCCGGCGCCCACGAGTACCTCATGAAGCCGTTCCCACCCGAGGCCTTCCTGGACAAGCTCGACATCCTCGGGCTCAACCCCTCGCTGAGCCTGCCGTGAGCCCCCTGACCGACTCGGGGCTCGAGGCGCACCCCGGCGCTGTTGCGGTGCAGCGCGACGCCCTCGTGGCCATCACGACCGACATCTGGAGCTGCTTCCTCGGTGAGGAGGTCCATCCGCTGCCCGAAGGAGTCGCCGGACCGCACGACGAGTCGGTCCTCGCATCGGTCGGCATCGTCGGAGCCTGGGGCGGCCACGTCGTCCTCGAGCTCCCCGTGGCCGGCGCCGAGAAGGCGGCGAAGCGGATGCTCGGCATTGGCGAGGTCACCGGGCTCGAGATCGTGGACGCGCTCGGCGAGCTCGGCAACATGGTGGGCGGCAACGTCAAGAGCCTGCTGCCGACTCCCTGCGACCTCGGGCTGCCCATCGTCGTCCGGGGCGCCGTGGCCCCGGCACCCGGGAACGACACGGTCGAGATCTGTCGAGCCTTCCTCGGCTGGGCCGACTCCACCGTGCGCGTCAGCGTCTGGGCCGACACCAACCACGATCGAAATGGATAGGACATGAAGATTCTCATCGTCGACGACAGCCGCGTCATGCGGCAGATCGTCACGCGTACCCTGCGTCAGGCAGGCTTCACCGGGCACGAGCTCGTCGAGGCCGAGAACGGCCGGGCCGGGCTCGAAGCGGTCATCGAGCACTCGCCCCAGCTCGTGCTCTCGGACTGGAACATGCCGCAGATGAACGGCCTCGACCTGCTCCAGGCCCTGCGCTCCCGGGGCGAGTGCGTCCCGTTCTGCTTCGTCACCTCCGAGGGCTCGCCCGAGATGGTGGCCAAGGCCGAGGCCGCCGGAGCGATGCTCGTCATCACCAAGCCCTTCACCCCGGAGAGCTTCCGCGACAAGCTGGAAGCGGTGCTCGGGTCATGAAGGTGGTGGGCTCATGAGCGAGCTGGCCACGGCGACCAGGCTGCCGGAGCCGAAGGAGGTGCGCGACCTGCTCATCGGGCTTCTCGACCGCCCCATCGACCTGACGATCGCCGACCGGCTCGCGCTGCAGCCGGGTGAGCGGGCAACCTACGCCGTCTACGTCGACGACCGGCTCGGCATCCGCGCCGTCGCCGTCGCCGACCTGCCCTTCTCGGGCTACGCCGGAGGCGCCCTCGGTCTCCTGCCCCCGGGTGGGGTCCAGGACAACGTCCACGAGTCGGAGCTGACGACGTCGCTGGAGGAGAACTTCTACGAGGTGCTCAACATCAGCGCCGCACTGATGAACTCCGAGCACAGCCCGCACGTCAAGCTCCACGCCGTCTACACGACATCCGAGGTGGCACCGCCCCACGTGGTGGCGATGAGCCACATGATGGGCCGCCGCCTCGACCTCGCCCTGACGATCGGCGGCTACGGTCGCGGACGGTTCTCGGTCGTGGTCATCGCCTGACGCGAGGTCACGGCCCGCCCTACACCAGCTGCGTCCGCGTCGAGCGGGATCACCCTGCTCGACGC
>JALYVC010000101.1 GCA_030853445.1 Actinomycetota bacterium
GGCCCGGGCGTTGCCGAGCTGCGGTCCGCCGGCGCCCACGACGAACTCCAGCGACCCCATCCGCCCGCGCAGGTGGTCGGGGGAGGACAGCTGCACCACGGCACCGCGCAGCACTACCGAGAGCGTGTCGGCGGCGCCGGCCACGCCGAGGCAGAGCAGTGCCCCCCAGAGCATGGTCGTGACACCGAAGCCCGCCACCGCCAGTCCCCACGCCGCTCCGGTCACCAGCAGGCCGAGGCCGGGACGGGCGAGGTGGCGCACCGTCCCCGACAGCGCCATGGCCGCCACCCCGCCGACGGCCGGCGCCGACCCGAGCAGCCCGAGGGTCGTCGCACCACCACCGAAGTGCAGGGCGTTGACCGCGGGGAAGAGGGCGAACGGCATGGCTAGCGCCGTGGCGAGCAGGTCGCTCAGCAGGGCCCCGGCCACCGCAGGTCGGGTGCGCAGGAACTGCAGCCCCTCGAGCAAGGCCGTCGGTGAGCGTCGGGCGGTCGCGCCGACCGGGCGCAGGGCAGGGAGGCGGGCCACGGCATACAGGCCGACGAGGAAGCTCGCGGCGTCGAGGAGGTAGCACAGGCGGACGCCGCCGACAGCGGCGAGGAGACCGGCCAGAGCCGGACCCGCGACGAGGCTGACCTGGAACGACAGCTGCGCGAGGGCCAGGCCCGAGGGGAGGCGCCCGACCCCGAGCAGGGCGGGGACCATCGCGCGCTGAGCGGGTGACTGGAGGGCGACGAGGACGGCCTGCACCCCGACTAGCACGTAGACCAAGGGAAGGTTGCCACCCGAGGAGGCCTGTGCCGCAAGAGCTCCCGACACCACGAGCTGTCCGGCCAGGGTGACGAGCACGAGTCTGCGTCGGTCGACGGAGTCGGCGACGACCCCGCCCGCCAGCCCCACCACGAGAGTGGGCACGAGCACCACCAGAGCCACGAGGCCCACTGCGGTCGACGACCCGGTGGCTCGGAACACCTGCAGGGCGACCGCGAAGCTCGTCAGCTGCCCGCCGACCCCCGACAGCAGTGAGCCCAGCCACCACCGACGGTAGACCGGCAGCTCTCGCAGCGGGGTGACGTCGACGACCAGCCGTCGCAGCACCGCCTCCACACCCCCTGCCCGCTCGTCACGACACCGGGGTCACGACCGGCTGGGTCACCACCCGTGGGTGCCCGGCCCGCCCTTGAACGGCCCCACGACCCCCGAGGTGATCCACCCACCGTAGAACCCCCCCTCCTGCGGCCGCACCACCTCGCCGTCCAGGGTGATCCGCTCCATCGCGGCGGGCATGAGGGCGACGTGGCCGACGAGGGCCCCGAACCCGCCGGTCGGCTCGGGGTAGGTCCACCCCGCCCGGGACGCGACCACCGTGGCGCCGTCGGGGGAGTGCGCGACGACGTCGAGGTACGCCGCCGCCCCCTTCCACTCGCACCACGACGAGCCCGGCGTCGGTCGCAGGGCGCCGTCGACGAAGGACGACACCGGTAGGTAGTAGGTCGGGGGGTGGCTCGTCTCGAGCACCCGCAGCGACGAGGTGGTGCGGGCCACGACAACGCCGCCGAGCACGACCTCGATCGACACCGCGCTCGCCTCCAGCCTCGGTGGCCGTGGGTAGTCCCACACCGACTCCTGGCCGGGGCCGGCCGTCGCCCTCTGGCGGGCCCCCGGGTGGGTGCTCACAGCGCGTCCAGCGCCTTCTGCAGGCCGGCCTTCGCCTCGTCGCCGAGGTGGTCGAAGGCACCGCGCAGGAACGGCGCCGCGAGCCTCGCGATCCCCGTGAAGGTGAAGTCGGCGGCATACGTGACGGTCGTGCCTCCGGAGGCGGTGGGGGTGAAGGTCATCGAGTCGAGGGCGGTGAGGGTCTTGTTGACCCCTTCGAGGGTGATCTTCGCGCCCTCGAGCCGCTCGACCACGGTGTAGACCAGCTCGGTCTCGCGCCCGCGGAAGCTCGAGACGTTGTGGTAGGTCGTGCCTACACCACCGTCGCCCTGGATCTTTTGCGTTCTCACCGTGCCCGGGTCCCACTGCGTCGTGTGGGTGAAGTCGCTGAGGTAGGCGGAGACGACCTCGACGGGTCGGTCGGTGGTGACGGTGCGTTCGACGCGCATGGCTGGTGCTCCCGGGTTGGGGTGGATGGATGGAGGTGCGGAATCAAAGTTGGTCAGGCGGGCGTTGTCTGCGAGGATCGTGCTTCTTGACAACTGCAGAGTGTGACGTGGTCATCCCCCTCGGGGGTGATCGGTTTCGACGGTGGTCGTCTGTCCAGGAGAAGCGGGCCGAGGAGGCACGGTTATCTCGATAACGCTCCGTGCAAACCAATAGGTGCCGATTCCAAGCGCACCGACTTCGCCCTCGCCGCCTGAGCGAGCTCCGAAGTCCGTCGGCCTGAGCTCGTCCTCGACTCAGTAACCGGCGTCAGCTAGAGGACTAGCCGTGTCGCCATGCCGAGGGGTGACACGGGACACTTACTCGGCTGGGCCTGTCGGAGGACGCGTGCGTGCGAGCTCCGGGGCCGAGAAAATCCATAGCGCACTGCGCCCGGAGAAGTCCTGGTCTCGCGTCATCGGACGCGGGTTCGATTCCCGCCACCTCCACCACCCGTGGAGTGCCACGTCACCCTTCGCAGCGATCGAGAGCACGGCGACGACGGGCCCGGTCCCCTTGCGGGGGTCGGGCCCGTCGTCGTGCCCAGCGGCCGTCGTAGGTCGCGTCGACGGCTCAGGAGGTCGGCGCGCCGACCTGAACGGGCTGCCCGGCGGAGGCCTCCTGCTTGGCGATGGCCACCTGCTCGCGCACCTGCTGCATGTCGAGGCCGCGCACCTGCTCGATGAGGGTCGCCAGGCTCTCGGGCGGGAGCGCCCCGGCCTGACGGAAGACGAGAATGCCCTCGCGGAAGACCATGAGCGTCGGGATCGACGAGATGTCGAGCGCGGCCGCCAGCGCCTGCTCGGCCTCGGTGTCGACCTTGCCGAAGACCAGATCGGTGTTGGCCTCGGACGCCTTGTCGTAGACGGGCCCGAAGCGCAGGCAGGGGCCGCACCAGGAGGCCCACAGGTCGACCAGGACGATCTCGTGGTCGAGCACGGTCTGCTCGAAGGTCTGGGCGGTCAGGTCGGTCGTGGACATGTGAGGGGAACGGGGTGCCCTGCGTGATCATTCCCCCGGATCGAGTGCGAAGGAGACCGCCACGCTGGCCGTGAGCGTGTGCGAGCCCGCCTCGACCGGCATCGCCGAATCGGCCCGGAAGGCCATGGCGCGGCCCGCGGCCACCGGGTAGGCGGGACCCGCCCCGACCTCGCTCACGGTCAGCACGCCACCCAGGGTGGCGCCGGCGAGCGCGGCGTACTGCCCCGCCTTGGCTCGGGCGTCGGCGAACGCCGCGTCGCGGGCCGCCACCTCGAGCGCTGCGGTGTCGGCCAGGTCGAGCGAGATCGCGTCGACCGACAGGGCGTTGCCTGCGCGCGCAGCAACCTGCTCGACGAGGTCACCCACCCGGGCAGGGTCGCGCACCACGATGGCCAGCTGGTGGAAGGCCTGGTAGCCCACCACCCGCTGTCCGTCCCGGTCGTGGCGCGGGTGCACCCCCGCACCGGTCGAGGCGATGTCCGTGGCCGGGACCCCCTGCTCGCGGGCGGCCTCGCCGATGGCGGCGACGAGCGCCCCGGTGCTGCGCAGGGCGGCAGCGACATCAGCGGCGTCGGTGTGCAGGCTCAGCTGCAGACGCACCACGTCGGGGGTCGCGCTCGCCCTCCCGGTGCCCACGACCTCGACGCGGCGACGGGGCCCCCTGCGGCGCTCGTCGGACGGCGCCAGGTCGGTCGGGGTCTCCATACCGCTCACCGTAGGCCGCGGGTGGCACGCCCGGCCAGCAGTACCCGGGTGCCTCCTCGTCGTCGGGTTCACCGGCACGACGGGCCCAGGGGTCGAGCCGGTCGCGTCGGCGCACTGCAGTGACGCCAGGTGCGTCTGACATCTTGGTGAGGTTTCGCCAAGAGTCCTCGCAGGTTCACCCGAGGAGAACTACTGTGACCAGGGTCGGGTCGTCGGAACCTTCGGGAGGGCCGACGTCATCAGGGGAAAAGGGTCAGCTGTGGTTTGGTTCGGCATCGTGCGGGACAACGAGGCGATCGCGCAGTGTCAGCGCGCGGACGCGCTCCGCCGCTCCGCGCCGGACCCTCAGCGCCGGGTCGCCGAGCGCGTGGGTCGGTGGGTGGGCCTGCCGCTCATCGTCACGACCGCCTCGGTGCTCGCGATCATCCCCGGCACGCTCGTGCCGCCCACGCAGGCTGCTCCCTTGGCGCCCGTCGCCCTCGACGAGGGCTACCTGGGCGGGGGCTCGGCCGGCTTCGTCCTGCGAG
>JALYVC010000260.1 GCA_030853445.1 Actinomycetota bacterium
CCTGCACGGCAGTGCGGATCGCGACGAAGTCACTGGCGCCGGAGACCACCTCGAAGGAGTCGCCCAGGTCGTTGACCTCCTCGGCGCCCGCATCGAGGACGACCTCGAGCAGGTCGTCCTCGGTGAGCGTGCCCTTGGGCACCACGACGACGCCCTTGCGGTGGAAGACATAGGACACGCTTCCGGGGTCGGCCAGCTGGCCGCCGTTACGGGTCAGCGCCGTGCGCACCTCGGCGGCCGCCCGGTTGCGGTTGTCGGTGAGGCACTCGATGAGCACCGCGACCCCGTGGGGGGCGTAGCCCTCGTAGGTGATGGTCTGCCAGTCGGCGCCACCGGCCTCGGCCCCGCTGCCGCGCTTGACCGCCCGGTCGATGTTGTCGTTGGGGACCGACGTCTTCTTGGCCTTCTGCACCGCGTCGTAGAGCGTGGGGTTGCCCACGACGTCACCGCCACCGGAGCGGGCCGCCACCTCGATGTTCTTGATGAGCTTGGCGAACAGCTTGCCGCGTCTGGCGTCGACAACTGCCTTCTTGTGCTTGGTGGTGGCCCACTTGGAGTGCCCGCTCATGCGCGTCCCTTCGAAAGACAGCTCTTCACGATCCCGACGAACAGGTCGTGCACCCGCCGGTCGCCGGTCACCTCCGGGTGGAAGGACGTGGCGAGCAGGGCACCCTGCCGGACGGCGACGATCCTACCCGCGGCGGGGCCGGTCTCCACACGCGCGAGGGCCTCGACACCGGCGCCGGTCTGCTCGACCCAGGGGGCGCGGATGAAGACGGCGTGCACCGGGTCGTCGAGACCGGCGAAGGCGATGTCCTCCTCGAAGGAGTCGACCTGCCGCCCGAAGGCGTTGCGGCGCACCGTGATGTCGAGCCCGCCCAGCGTCTGCTGGTCGGGTCGGCCGTCGGCGATGCGGTCGGCCAGCAAGATCATCCCGGCGCACGAGCCGTAGACCGGGAGCCCCTGCGCGATCCGCGCGCGCAGCGGGGCCTGCAGGTCGAAGGCGCGCAGCAGCTTGTCCATCGTCGTCGACTCGCCCCCGGGCAGGACGAGGCCGTCGACCGCCTCCAGCTCGGGGGGGCGTCGTACAGTCACCGCGCGGGCGCCGCAGGCCCGCAGGGCATGAAGGTGCTCACGCACGTCGCCCTGGACGGCGAGCACGCCGATGGTCGGCCGGCTGGCGGGTGAGGAGGTCGTTGTCACGGTGAGGACGCTACGGGGTGCGGGTGCCGTCCTTGTACCGTCGGGGCATGGACACCTCGCCAGCCCTCGCAGAGCGGGCCGCCTCGCTCGACGCCGAGCACGCCGCCGCCGACCGGACCGACCGCTTCGTCCTTCCCGACGGCATCGTCTATCTCGACGGCAACTCCCTGGGGGCCCTGCCCGTCGGTGTCGCCGAGCGGGTGGCCCAGGTCGTGACCGCCGAGTGGGGCCAGGGACTGGTGCGGTCGTGGAACGACGCCGCCTGGTGGCCGGCCGCCGAGCGGGTGGGTGACCGTATCGGCGAGCTCGTCGGAGCGGCGGCCGGCCAGGTGGTGGTCACCGACTCGACCACCACCAACCTCTTCAAGGTCGTCGCCGCCGCGGCGAGGATGCGCCCGGGGCGCACCCGAGTGCTCGTCGACGCCGACTCCTTCCCCACCGACCTGTACGTCGTGACGTCGGCCGCCGACCTCGTGGGGCTCACGGTCGAGCGCGTCCGCCCCGCTCAGGCGCCCGCCCGCATCCGCGAGTTGGGGGACGACCTCGCCCTCACCGTCTACTCCTCGCTCGACTACCGCACCGGCGAGCTGTGCGACCTGGTCGCCATCACCCGGGCCGCGCACGAGGTGGGGGGGCTCTCCTGCTGGGACCTCTGCCACAGCGCCGGCGTGCTCGACCTGCACCTCGACGACGACGACGCCGACTTCGCGGTGGGCTGCGGCTACAAGTACCTCAACGGAGGCCCCGGCGCACCGTCGTTCATCTACGTGCGCCGGGAGCACCTCGAGCAGTTCCACAACCCGGTCGCCGGGTGGAACGGCCACGCCCGGCCCTTCGGTATGGAGCCCGACTACGCCCCCTCCCCCACGATCAGCCGGGCCCGCACGGGCACGAGCCCGATGCTCAGCCTGCTCGCCCTCGAGTGCGCCCTCACCGCCTACGACGGGGTGCAGGTCGCCTCGCTGAGGGCCCGCTCACTCTCGCTCACGGCGTTCTTCGTGGACTGCCTGGGCTCGCTCGGGGTCGACCTTCCGGTCGCGACACCGATGGACGGCGACCGCAGGGGCTCACAGGTGTCGCTGCGCCATCCCGACGCCTACGCCGTGGTGGCGGCCCTCATCGCCCGCGGCGTGATCGGCGACTTCCGCGAGCCGGACATCATCCGGCTGGGCTTCGCGCCGCTCTACGTCAGCCACGCCGACGCCCTGGCCGCCGCCGGGCACCTGGCCGCGGTCCTCGACGGCGCCGAGCACGAACGGCCGGAGCACGCGCATCGCGCGCTGGTGACCTGACGGGTCCGGTCAGGCGCCGAGACCCTGCCGCAGCTGGGCCAGGGTGGAGTCGAGCTGGCCGCGCCGCGTGGCGGGCAGGGACACCGCCTGCTCGACCGCCGCTGAGACACTGGTGCCGGCCTTGGCC
>JALYVC010000105.1 GCA_030853445.1 Actinomycetota bacterium
CTCGTGCTGGTCGCGTCGCCGCCACCGCACGCGGCGAGGAGCGACGGGACGGCGAGCAGGGACGTCGCGCCCATCGCGCCCCGCAGGAGGTTGCGGCGGGAGAGGGCCCGGGTGGAGGCGGGCACGAGGCGGGCGAGGTACTCGGCCTCGGTGGACGGACGGCTCATCAGGGGACTCCTTCGACGCTGAACGAGAGGTGTGGGTCGCGATCGACGTCGGGAGTCCAAACGAGAACACCCAGAAACGATCACTTCCGCACTGAAGGATGACGCCGGAGACCGCGGCTGTCAAGATCACCGGGAGTACTAATTCCCGCACTCGTACGGGTTGATCCGTTGCTACATAACAAATTCGCTACGCCCCCCAGCATGTGGGACGCCTGAACCGGTCATGGTGCACAATGTTGGTTTCTGTTGACTTTCAGGGGCGAGGCCCCGACACTTCGAACCATGCGTTCGTGGCCCGATGACCGTGTCGCCTTCGGCGGCGACTACAACCCCGAGCAGTGGCCCGGCGATGTCTGGGACGAGGACCTCGCCCTGATGGGCCGCGCGGGGGTCTCGTTCGTCACCCTCGGGGTCTTCTCGTGGTCGTGGTTGGAGCCGGCCAGGGGCGAGTACGACTTCGGCTGGCTCGACGACGTCATGGACCGGCTCGCTTCCGCCGACATCGCGGTCGACCTCGCGACGGCGACCGCCACCCCTCCGCCGTGGTTCTCGCTCGCCTTCCCCCAGACGCTGCCCGTCGACCACGACGGGCACACCCTGTGGCCGGGCCGCCGGCAGGCCTGGTGCCCGAGCTCCGAGGTCTACCGCGAGCACGCGCTCGCCCTCACCACCGCCCTCGCCACCCGCTACCACGAGCACCCGGCACTGGCCCTGTGGCACGTCTCCAACGAGTACGCCTGCCACAACCTGCCCTGCTACTGCGACTCGTGCGCCGCCGCCTTCCGCCGGTGGCTCCGGCGTCGGTACGACGACCTCGACCACCTGAACGACGCCTGGGGCACCGCCTTCTGGAGCCAGCGCTACACCGCGTGGGACCAGGTGCTGCCCCCACGCAGGACGACGACGTTCGCCAACCCCACGCACCAGCTCGACTTCTCCCGCTTCGGGTCCGACACCCTGCTCGACTTCTACCGGGCCGAGAAGCAGGTGCTCACGACCCTCTCCCCCGGGGTGCCCGTGACGACGAACTTCATGACCATGCGGGGCTTCCGCCACCTCGACTACCACCGCTGGGCTCCGCACCAGGACGTCGTGAGCACCGACCACTACGTCGTCGACAGCCTCCAGCACCCGCGGGCCGAGCTCGCCTTCAGCGGCGACGTCACGCGGGGCCTCGCCTCGGGCGGACCCTGGATGCTGATGGAGCAGTCGACATCGGCAGTCAACTGGCAGCCGGTCAACCGGGCCAAGACTCCGGGCCAGACCCTGCGCGACAGCATCGCCCACGTCGCGAGGGGCGCCGACACGATCGGCTTCTTCCAGTGGCGCCAGTCGCGCTCGGGGTCGGAGAAGTTCCACTCGGCGCGCAGTGGGCCGCCACCGGCCCGGCGATGCCCTCGCGGCGGCTCGACTACCACCTCGTCGCCCATGCGGTGCACCGGCTGTTGCGCGACCGGGCGGTCACGCTCGACGTCGTGCACCCCAAAGCCGACCTGGCTCCATACGACCTCGTGGTGGTGCCGACGCTCTACCTCGTCTCGGACGCCCACGCGGCCGCGGTCGCCACGGCCGTCGAGCGCGGTGCGACGGTGCTCGTGACCATGTTCTCCGGCATCAGCGACGAGGACGACCACGTGCGCCTCGGCGGCTACCCCGGCGCCTTCCGCGACCTGCTCGGTGTGCGGGTCGAGGAGTTCTTCCCCCTGTTGGAGGGGGAGGTCGTCGATCTCGAGGGCGGAGGCCGCGCCGAGGTCTGGTCGGAGGACGTGACCGCCGTCGATGCCACCGTCGTGGACCGCTACAGCTCGGGTCCGCTAACCGGTCGACCGGCGGTGACCCGCCGCGACGTCGGCGCGGGCTCGGCCTGGTACCTCAGCACCCTCCCGGACGACACCACGCTGGACGCGCTGCTCGGCCGCCTGGTCGAGGAGGCGGGCATCACGCCGGTGGCCGCGGTTCCGCCGGGGGTGGAGGCCGTGCGTCGCCGCGGGCCGGGCGGGTCGTGGCTCTTCCTCGTCAACGACACCGACACCGCGCAGCGCGTGCCGGCCCGTGGCCACGACCTCGTCACCGACCTCGTCGTCGACGCGGAGATCGCGCTCGAGCCGGGCCGGGTCGCCGTCCTGCGTGAGCGGTGAGAGCCGTGCTCGCCAGCCAGCGCCGCTCCACCATCCTCTCGCTCGTCGACGAGACCGGAGCGGTCAAGGTCTCCGACCTCGTCGACCACCTGCAGGTCTCGGACATGACGATCCGCCGCGACATCGAGCAGCTGGCCCGCGAGGGCCGTCTGGAGCGGGTGCACGGTGGCGCGGTCACGCTCGGCCAGGCGAGCTCGCACGAGCCCGGCTTCCTGGTGAAGTCGGCGCTGATGACGGCCGAGAAGCGTGCCATCGCCGAGCACGCAGCGGCCCTGGTCGAACCGGGCTCCGCCGTGGCCATCTCGGCCGGCACCACGACCTACGAGCTGGCGCGGTGCCTGCGCACGGTGCCCGACATCACCGTCGTGACCAACTCGGTGCCCGTCGCCCAGCTCCTGCACGAGTCGAGCACCCCCGGGCAGACGGTCGTTCTCACCGGTGGTCTGCGCACCCCGTCGGACGCCCTCGTCGGCCCCGTCGCGGTGACGGCGCTGCGCTCGCTGCACGTCGACCGGCTGTTCCTCGGCGTGCACGGGATGGACTCCCGGGCCGGGCTGACGACCCCGAACATCGTGGAAGCCGAGACCAACCGGGCCCTGGTGGCCTCGGCCCGTCAGACCGTCATCCTCGCCGACCACACCAAGTGGGGCGTCGTCGGGCTCAGCACCATCATCGACCTCGACCAGGTCGACCTGCTCATCACCGACGCCGGGCTGCCGTCCCGGGCCCGCACCGCCCTCGAGGACGCGGTCACGCAGCTGGTGGTCGTGCGGGCCGGCACCCGCGGCACGCGCGCCAGCACCTGAGCCCGGCCGCGGGCGGCTACCCCAGTGCCCCCCTCCCCCCTGGCGTTTTACCCCGCTACGTAACGGGGTGATACGTCGCTCTGCTCGGCGACGTTCTACCCCGGACCGGAGGAGGGCGACCTTCTACCCCGGTGCTCGGGGGTAGAACGTCGCTCCGTACGGCGACCTTCTACCCCCTTCCTGCGGGGCCCACGGGCAGCGCGGGAGGGACGCCACGAGCACGGCCCGCCACCGGTGTCGGTAGCGGGCCGTGCTCGAGAGGTCAGACGTGGGCTCAGCCCCTGTGGCTGCGCCGGTCAGCTGGGGCCGAGGGTCACACCCGGCCGAAGCTGACGTTGGTCATGGTCCAGATGCTGTGCAGACCGCTGACCGTGCCGGGGCGCTGCTCGTCGTACATCATGCCGGGACCGGCGTAGATGCCGACGTGGTAGGCCGGGAACCCGAAGAAGACCAGGTCGCCGGGTGCCGGGTTCGTCACGCGCGTGGCGGCCTGACGCTGGGCCTCGGCCGTGCGCGGAAGCGAGATGCCCACCGAGCGGAAGACGAGGCTGGTGTAGCCGGAGCAGTCGGCGCCGCTGGTGGAGATGCCACCCCAGACGTAGGGGATGCCGCTCAGTGAGCGGGCCGAGCCGAGGATGCCGCCGCTGGGCGCCGGGAGCGAGATGGTGCGGGTGGGTACCGGAGCCGGAGCCGGAGCCGCAGTCGCGACCCTGGTGCGGGTGGCCGTAGCCGTGGAGACCGCGACACGGGTGGCCGCACGGGAGACCCGTGTGGCGGGTGCAGCCGGAGCACGAGGCGCCTGGACGATCTTCTTGATCGTCATCGCCGGGGCCGTGACGGTGGCCGCCTTGCCCGTGAAGCCGATGACGCCGAAGGTCGGGGCGTTGACCGGTCTGGCGGGGGCGGCCACGGCCACGGTGCCGACCGAGCCGGCGACCGCGGTGACGGCCCCCTGCTGGGAGGCTGAAGCCAGGGACGGCCCGTTGTCACCGGGGGCGGCGTGAGCCGGGAGGGCGAAGGTGGCCAGCAGGCCACCGGAGGCGACGACGACGGCCGAGGCCTTCATGGCCGGCTGCGCGGAGATGGCGGCGATGTCGGCGAGTTCGGCGAGGGGACTGAATCCCGGGGCGCGATGGCGCCCTGAAAGCTTGCGAGCCACGTATGAAACCTCTCAAGCGCCTACGAGGTGAGCTGTCGGGTTCGGGTGGGAGGTTCTACTTGTGCACCCGGCCCCTCGGCGCGAGACCTCGCGGTCCCACTCGAAGGGCTTCACCCCAAGACCGTCCGAGAACGGTCGAAGGTGGTTCCCCCGCTCCTGCCAGCGGTTGCAGAGCTTTTCCCCTCCGAGTGGCAGGACTAGGCGTCTCGGGGAGAACCCTGACCGACGATCGGCCAAGTGCGGCATACGCTACAACAGAGGTATCGCTGATGTCACATGAAGGTCACGGAAGAGTCATCATTGCCCGTTTTCTCCCGCTCAAGCTGTGGAAAACTGCGAGAAAGATGGCCCGAACGGGTGGTATGCACTAGTCAGCGTCACCGAGGGACCCCCGGTGACACCCTGAGCTTTGGGAGCGGACCGAGGTGCGGGGGCCTGCTCGACCTCAGATCCGCGCCGCGAAGACGTGGACGGCCACGTCGGTGGGCAGGGACACCCCGGCGCCGATGTCTGCGCCCTCACGCACCGCGAGGACCCTGCCGCCCTGCAGGCTGACGGAGACCCGCTCGCCGGGCAGCAGACCGGCGCTCGTGAGCAGCGTGAGCGCCTCGTGGTCGACTTGAACCGTCTCGCCGATGCGGCGCACGACGACGAGCACCGGCTCGGCGGAGGCGATCTCGACGAGGGGCTCGACGCCCTGGCGAAACGGCTCGCCCCCCTGCTCCCCCAGCTCGTCGAGCCCGGGGATGGGGTTGCCGTAGGGCGAGACGAGGTGGTCGTCGAGCATGGCGAGGATCTTGCGCTCCACGCGCTCGCTCATGACGTGCTCCCACCGGCAGGCCTCGTCGTGGACGAACTCCCACTCCAGCCCGATGACGTCGGTGAGGAGCCGCTCGGCCAGCCGGTGCTTGCGCATCACCCGGGTGGCCAGGGTGCGCCCTTCGTCGGTGAGGCGCAGCTGGCGGTCGTCGGCGACGTGCAGCAGCCCATCGCGCTCCATCCGGGCGACGGTCTGCGACACCGTCGGACCCGAGTGGCCCAGGCGCTCGGCGATGCGGGCGCGCAGCGGGGTGATCCCCTCTTCCTCGAGCTCGAAGATCGTCTTGAGGTACATCTCCGTGGTGTCGATCAGGTCCGTCACCCACGGATTCTGTCAGACCCCGCCGACCCCCGGCCGCGCCGACGTTCGAGCGAGCCGCGGGACACGGGGTCGAAGCGGGCACCCAGACCCGCAGCCACCCCGCCCCGACCAGCGCGAGCGCCTCCATCGCCAGCGAGGCAGCCACCAGGGGCACCACCGTGGTGACGAGCGCGGGGACGGCCGGCGATGCAGTCGAAACCCTCTTGTGGGCGCTGCCGCGCCGACCTAGGGTTTGAGGACACGAGAAGGGAGGTGGTCCAGTAGTGAATTCTTCGAGGACGCGTGAGGTGACTGCGCGATAGCGCAGCCGTTCTGCTGACCGCCTCGGTCGGCGTCGGACGTGCGATCGCCAGATCCAGCAGTCGCTGCGGCCCGTGGGTTGTGGTGCCCCCGTCCAGGCACCCGCTGGTTTCCCCTCCTTCGTGGAGGACCCGGCACCCACGGGCTCGTCCATGTCCGGGGTCGGTCGCCACACGTCGAAGATCTGCGACGTAGGGCGACCCGCGTCAGGGCTGGCGGCGCGTGAGCACCCAGGCCGCGGAGTCGTCGAGCGACGGCCACACGCTCACGTCCTGCGCCGCTGCGCCACCGCCGGCACCGACCGCCGTGAAGACGAGCCGGTCGTGCAGCCGGTTGCTTCGGCCGGCCCAGAACTCCACCTCGTCCGCCCGCACCCGGTAGCCGGCCCAGCTCTCGGGCACCGGCACGTCGTCGGGTCGACCGCGGTCGGGGAACTGCGCGGCATACCGGGCGTAGTCCTCCTCGAGCCGGGCGCGGTCGCGCGCCGGGGCCGACTGGTGCGAGGCCCACGCGCCGATCCGCGAGCCCCAGGGCCTCGTGACCCAGTAGTCGTGCACCTCGTCGGCGGCGATGGCCTCGACGCGCCCGCGCAGGCGGATGGCCCGGAACATCGCCGGCCAGGTCAGCGACACTGCGACGTGCGCGTTCGCCGCGAGCTCGAGCCCCTTGGCGGAGTCCGCCGAGCTGACGAAGCCCGGGCCACGTTCGTCGAGGAAGCGCATGAGCACCGTGCGCACGTTGGGCACCCCGCGCGCGTCGACGGTCGCGACCGACAGCGCCCGCGGCTCGTAGACGTCGGGGTTGGTCAGCGCGCGCTCGTCGGCCTCGTCGACCCAGCGCCGCATCTGCCCGTACGGCGTCGCCGCGAGCATCTCCTCGGTGAGCCCGTCACCGGTGTAGTCGTGCCGCTGGACTGCTCCGACCGCGTCGCCGCTCATGCCCCAAGGCTAGGCGCACGTGGCGACGGCTGCTCAGGTGGCGACGAGGATCCCCAGCTGGTCGGCGAGGGCGTCGGCGACGTCGGTCAGGGTGGCTCCCCGCAGGTTGAGGAAGTCGACCTTGCCCCCGACGACGCGCACGTCGCGCCATACGGACCCGTATGCCGCCAGCGCCCCCAGCCGGGGGTCGGTCACCGTCAGGTCGGCCAGGGTCGCGTCCGACAGGTCGACGCCGGCGCCCCGCACGCGGGTGAGGACCCCCTCGGAGAAGCGCGCCCCCGACAGGTCGGCCTCGGTGAGGTCGACGTCGACCAGCGCACACTCGAGGAAGCGCGACCCGCTCGCCTGCGCCCGCGTGAGGTCGACGCCGCGCACGACGACCCGGTCGTAGGTCTCGTCAGGAACCAGCGGCTCGTCGTGCACCTCGAGGGTGTCGGGGTCGAGCGGCGGGCGCCTGGATCGGTGGGCGGGGCGGCGCGGCGGCATGCGCCCATCCTGCCCTCGTGCGGGGAGGCGGGCAGGCCGGCAGGCGGGCAGGCGAGGCAGCGCCGAGCTCGGGACGCGAGCTCGTGGGTGGTGCTCCACGGGTTTGCCCTGTTCGGAACGCCGGCACGGCGATCCGTTAGACCTGCGGGCCCTCGGTGCGCAGCTTCTCGACCTCGGCCATCGCCTCACGCAGCCCCTGCAGCCACTCGTCGGCGTGCTGACCGACAAGGGCGACCGCCCAGGCGAGCGCCTCGGATCGAGAGCGGGCGACGCCAGCGTCGACGAGGGTGTCGAGCACCTGGCGCTGCGGCTGCCGAAGCCGGGTCATCACCGGGATCGCCTGGTGGGTGAAGATCGCCGACTCCCCACCGATGGTGGCACCCCAGCCGACCTTGCGGCCGTAGCGGCCCTCGGCCTCGAGCGCGATGGCGACCCGCTCGTCGCGGGTGTCCTCGCGGAAGCGGCTGATCCGGCCCTGTGCCGCCGCCGCCGACGGGTCACCGTCGGCGCTGTCGACAGGCGGCAGCTCGCCGACGACGATGATCTCCTCGCGGTCCACCGAGACGGTCGGTGCACTCGTGAACCAGTCGCTGGGAAGGCGCCCGGCGAACCAGGCGGTGACGTCGTCGGCTGACGGGAGGTCGGCCTGCTGCCAGCCGCCGGGCCGACCGAAGCCTCCGCCGCGTCGACGGCCGGGACCGCCCGGGCC
>JALYVC010000291.1 GCA_030853445.1 Actinomycetota bacterium
GGCGTGCGCCCACCCCGACGGCACGGCCCGGATGGTCGCCTCCCTGCTCGCCCGGCTGCCCGACGTCGTCGACGACCACCTCGCGGGACACTGCGCCTGTGTCGCCGACGGGGTCACCGCCGAGCGCTGGCTGGTGGGCTCGTGAGCGGCCAGGTCCTGCGGGTCGACTGGCCCGAGTGTCGCGCGAGAGGGCTGTGCGCAGAGGTCCTGCCCGAGCTCATCGTGCTCGACGAGTGGGGGTACCCCATGGTGCTGGGCACCGTCGACGCCCGGCACGAGGCCCGGGCCCGGGAGGCCGTGACGGCCTGCCCGCGGCGAGCGCTGCACCTGCGTCCCACCTGACTCCCGACTTCCCCGGCCGGCCCCCCCGCCACGATGGACCGAAGCGATCCTTGGTGGACCACTTCGGTCCACCGGGTTACGCTGATGTTTGTGCCCCGGATGACGAGTGAGGAGATCGACGCCGAGATCGTCGACACCGCCGCCCGGCTCTTCGCCCGACACGGTTACCGTCAGACCTCCCTGCAGGTGATCGCCGACGGCGTCGGATACAGCAAGACCGGTCTGCTGCACCGCTTCTCGAGCAAGGAAGGGCTCTGGGAGGTCGTCGTCGCCGACTTCCGCGCCCAGATCGCCAGCGTCACCGACGCGACGGTCTCGCTGCCGCTGGGGGAAGCGCGTGACCGGGCCGTGGTCGAGGCCGTGATCGACGTCGCAGCCCGCCGTCCCGGCCTCGTCCGCCTGATGTTCAGCCTGCTCACGCTCCCCGAGGACGACCCCGACGCGGCGCTGCTGCGGGAGGCCCCACGCGGGCTGCTCGCCGCCTTCGGTGCCGGACCCGGTGCCGACCTCGACCTCGACCTCGACGACGCGGTCGTCGCCGACCCTGAGCGGGCCGTGCCCCTGGTGGGCGCGCTCGGCGTGCTTGCCGTCTCGACCCTCCTGCTCGAGAAGCACCAGCAGGCCAGACCGCTCGTCGTGCAGGCTGCCATGCGGGCGCTCGGTCACCCGTCCTGACCGTCCGCCGACATCCACCCCGGCCACGCCCGACACGCCCGACCACACCCGACCACACCCGACCACACCCGACCACACCGCCAGGCAACGAGGCCTGACACACCCTCCGACCCCAGGAAGTCCCATGTCCTCGCTGCTCCACCGCCTCGGGCTCGCCACGGTCCGCCACCGGGCGCTCACGCTGGTCATCTGGCTCCTCGTGCTCGTCGGCGCCGGTGTCGGTGCCGCCACGCTCAGCGGCCAGACGAGCAACACCTTCAGCATCCCGGGCCAGGAGTCGACCACGGCCCTGACCCTCATCGAGACCCGCTTCGGCTCCTCGGGCGGCGCCTCGGCCCAGGTGGCCGTCCTCGCGCCCGCCGGGAAGCAGGTCACCTCGGCGCCGGTGGCGACGCAGGTCGCGGGGCTGGTCTCCTCGCTGAAGGGGCTGCCGGGGGTGGTCTCCGTGACCAACCCGCTCGACCCGGCCCGGCCGGTGGTCTCGCGGGACCGTCAGGCCTCCTACATCACGCTCACGTATGCCGCGAAGGCCGCCGACATCACGCCGGCGCAGCGTGACGCGCTCACGACCGCCGTCGCGGGTGCCCGCACCGGCGGCCTCTCCGTCGAGGTCAGTGGCGAGGCGACCCGGGCCCCGGTCGACATCGGTGGGGTCGGCGAGATCGTCGGTGTCGTCGCGGCGCTCGTCGTGCTGGCCCTGACCTACGGCGCTCTCGTCGCCGCGGGGATGAACCTGCTCACCGCGCTCGTGGGAGTGGGCGTCGGTGCGCTCGGGGTCACCATCGCCACCGGGTTCGTTGACCTCCAGTCGACGACCCCCATCCTGGCGACGATGCTCGGGCTCGCAGTGGGCATCGACTACGCGCTCTTCATCGTCACCCGGCACCGCGCCGAGCTGCGAGCCGGGCGCTCCGTGCCCGACGCTGCTGCGCTCGCGGTGGGCACCGCCGGCTCGGCCGTCGTCGTGGCGGGGGCGACGGTCGTCATCGCCCTCGCCGGCCTGGCCGTCTCGGGCATCCCCTTCCTCACCCAGATGGGTCTGGCCGCGGCGGGCACCGTCGTCGTCGCCGTCTTCGTGGCGCTCACCCTCGTGCCGGCCGCCCTGGGCTTCGTCGGTCTGCGGATCCTGCCCCGACGCCAGCGCACGGCGGTGGCGGGCACCGCCCCGCCCGCAGAGACCGCCGGCGTCCTCCCGGAGCTGCCCCGCGGTCGTGGCTTCATCGCCGGCTGGGCGGCGGTCGTCACCCGGCACCGCTGGCCGTCGCTGCTGCTCGGACTCGTCGCGCTCGGCGTGATGGCTCTGCCGGTGCTGTCTCTGCGCACCTCCCTGGTTCCGACCCCCGCCGACGGGTCGACCGAGGCCCGGGCGCAGGCCATCGTCGCCGAGCACTTCGGGCCGGGGGTGAACGGGCCGCTCCTGGTGCTCGTCGACGCCCAGGGGGCCACGGGTGGCGCGGGTGCCGTGGCCTCCACGACCAGGCTCGCCGACCAGGTCAAGGGCCTCCCCGGTGTCGCGCTCGTGACGCCGCCGATCCCCAACGCCGCGGGGACAGCCGCGCTGCTCACGGTGGTCCCCACCTCGGCCCCGGACAGCACCCAGACCGAGGATCTCGTCCACGCGATCCGCGACCAGGTCAAGGCCGACCAGGGGCTCAAGGCCTACGTCAGCGGCGCCACGGCGGTCAGCGTCGACGTCTCTGAGAGCCTGCGTCGTGCCCTGCCGGTCTACCTCGTGCTGGTCGTCGGTCTGGCCATGCTGCTGCTCGTGCTCGTCTTCCGCTCGGTGCTCGTCCCGGTCACGGGCGTGCTCGGCTTCCTGCTCACGATCGGGGCCTCCCTCGGCGCGACGACCGCCGTCTTCCAGTGGGGGTGGCTGGGGTGGCTGCTGCACCCGGCGTCGACCGGTCCGCTGCTCAGCCTTGCGCCCATCATCATCGTGGGAATCCTCTTCGGGCTGGCCATGGACTACCAGGTCTTCCTCGTCTCGCGCATGCACGAGGCCCACGCCCACGGCGCCGAGCCGCTCGAGGCGGTGCGCCACGGCTTCCGAGCTGCGGGGCCGGTGGTGGTCGCGGCCGCGGTCATCATGTCGTCGGTCTTCGGTGGGTTCGCGTCGGGCCACGACCTCACGGTCAAGTCGCTCGCCTTCGCCCTCGCGGTGGGGGTGCTCGTCGACGCCATCGTTGTGCGCATGGTGCTCATGCCGGCGGCCCTGGCCATCCTCGGTCGGGCGGCCTGGTGGTTCCCCTCCTGGCTGCGGTGGCTCCCCGACCTCGACGTCGAGGGCGCCGAGCTGACCCGGACGCGGACGGCCGGCGCTTCGTCGACCCCACCGGTCGACCGTGACCCGACCGATGCGGAGGTGGGCACCCGTGCGTAGCAGCGTCATCGACGTCCACACCGGCGGCGTGGAGGTGGTTCACGACCTCACCGTCGCGTGCGCCCACTTCGTCCAGCCCGAGGATGACGGCCTGCTGCACGTCTTCGTGCCACACGCCACGGCGGGGATCGCGGTCATCGAGACCGGCGCGGGCAGCGACGACGACCTGTTGGCCGCCCTGCGCGACCTGCTCCCCGCCGACGACCGGTGGGGCCATCGACACGGCGCGCGCGGACACGGCCGCTCGCACGTGCTGCCGGCGTTCGTGCCGCCTTACGCCACGGTGCCGGTGCTGGGCGGACGGCTGGCGCTCGGCACCTGGCAGAGCATCTGCCTGGTGGACCTCAACGTCGACAACCCCGACCGGCAGGTGCGCCTGTCGTTCCTCGCCGGCTGAGCGAGCCCGAGCCTCTACTGCTGCAGCTGGTGCAGGCGGGTGCTCAGGGTCGCGGTGACCGCCGTGGTGCCGGGCCGGCCGTAGACGTTCTGCAGCTGGAAGGGGTCGGTCTGCAGGTCGTAGAGCTCGCGCTCACCCGTGCGGAGGTACTCGACATAGGTGTAGCGGTCCGTGCGCAAACCCCAGTAGGGCGTGACCGGGTGGCCGTCGCTGGTCGCTCCCGGGCCACCGCCCTCGCCCCCGCCGACCCCTCCGCCGCCGGGACTGATGACCGGCTTCTGCAGCAGCGCCTCGTCGGTCCACGTGCTCGAGGTGCCGCTCATCAGCCCGACGGCGGACCGACCGTCCTGGGGGCGGGTCGGGGTCGCCCGCCCGAGGGCTGCGATGGTGGTCCCCAGGTCGACGTTGGTGACCACGTGGTTGTCTACCGGCCCCGCGGTGGTGCCGGGATAGCGCACCATCAGCGGCACGTGGATGCACTCCTCGTAGGCGCAGTTCTTGGACTCCTTCCACCGGTGCTCACCGAAGGAGAGGCCGTGGTCGGAGGTGAAGACGATGACGGTGCGGTTGAGCACCCCGCGGGTCTTCAGCGTCTCGACGACGCCCTTGACGAGGTCGTCGGCGGTGCGGGTCGACTCCCACTCCTTGCGCTGGTCGACGTCCTGACGGGCCTGCTCGGGCGCGCTGAGCGCAGGCAGGTTTTGGACCCACTGGGGCTTGTCGCTGACGTCAGCCTCGTTGAAGCTCGGGCTGTGCGGCACGGGTGCGTTCGCGTAGGTGCCGACGTAGCGGGTCGGCCGGTCGAAGGGGCGGTGGGGTACCGACGTCGAGGCGTAGAGGAAGAACGGCTCCTTGGCCGTCTTCGCGAAGTCGACCGCCCGCGTGGCGTAGAGGTCGGTGACGTTGTGGGTGTTGTTGGCGGGGAAGGTCACGGACGCGCCCTGGTCGTTGACCACGATCTGCCTGGTGAGGCTCGCCGACAAGAGGGGGTTGTAGGCGAACCAGCGGTCCCAGCCCGGCGGCACGTAGGAGGCGGGCCGGTCCCAGGGGTAGTTGTTGAGGTACTTGCCGACGAGCGCGGTCTGGTACCCCGCGTCGTGCATCCACACCGGCAGGAGTGTGCCGTCGTCGAGGTATCGTGCGCAGTTGCCGTTGTCGACGACGCCGTTGTGGTGGGCGAGCTGGCCGGTGAGGAACGAGGACCGGGACGGGCAGCAGTTGGCCACGCTGGCCACGGCCTGGTCGAAGCGCACCCACTTCCCGTAGGGCTTCGAGGAGAGGTACGGCATGGCTGCGTCGAGCGACCCGTAGGTCTCGTCGTCGGTGACGACGTAGACGATGTTGGGCCGCGTCGGCAGGGCGGGACGCGCGAGGGCCGCGGTGCCGGGGGCGGGAGCGGGAGCAGTGGCGTCCGCCGGCCCAGAGCAGGCCAGGCCTACGCCGACCCCGAGCAGCGTGACGACGGTGGCAGCGACCCCAGACCTGACCATGCCGCAGATCGTGTCACCAAAGGGCACAGATGACAGGGCGGAGCAGCCGTCTCGCGGCAGGCGATGACGATTGCCTGATTTATCCCTTGTTCCCTGTCTTGGCCCGTGCGACGGTTCCTCCATGAGCTCCATTCGAGTGCGTCGTCGCGGCCCGTCCGCGTTCGTCGCGTCGCTCGGGGTCCTCGCCGCCGGTCTCGGCTCGGCACTGGTCGCACCGGTTCATCCCGCGTCGGCGGCCCCCGGCCCGTCGGTCTTCCACACCTACGGCCCGCAGTACATGAGCCGGATCTGGTCGGTCACCAAGGACCAGGCCATCGCCGACGCGAGGGAGTTCGGCGTCATCGCCGCGAAGCCCGACATCTACGCCGCCTACCTGCCAGCGATGAAGGCCGCCAACCCCTCGCTCGTGGTCGTGGCCTACATGAACGCCTCGATGGCGCGACCCACCGAGGGCAGCACCTACCCAGCCGGCTGGTACGTCAGGGACGCCTCCGGGGTGCAGGTGCGCTCGAAGTACTCCAACTACATGATGGACGTGCGCAAGCCGGGATGGATCCTCAACCGCACGAACGAGTGCAAGCGGATCCTCGTCACCTCCGGCTACGACGGATGCATGCTCGACATCATGGGCCCGGGTGTCGTCAACGGCCCGTTCGGGCCGACCGGGCAGGTCGACCGCCAGCCCGTCGACGCCCGCACGGGCCAGAACTGGACGTTCAGCGACTGGATGGCCGGGACGACGCACCTGGCCGACGTCATGCAGACGTCCGTCGCCCCCCGGCTGGTCTACGGCAACGGGGTCAGCGACGGGGTGCGCTATTTCGGGACCACGGCGATGGACGGCACCGACCAGCTGCTCACGCCGGCCCGTAGCGTGATCGCCGAGGGCTTCCTGCGGTCGGGACGCGCTCCCATCGGCTCGGTGCCCGACCTGCCCACCTGGCAGGCGAACGTCGCGATGGTCAAGGACGCCGAGGCGCGGGGGGTCGAGCTGCTCCTCACGACCAAGGCCTGGACCGTCGCCTCGCAGCAGCAGAAGGACCAGGTGCACGAGTTCTCGCTCGGCACCTACCTGCTCGCGGCCGGGGGTCGTACCCGCTGGGTCTTCCTCTACGACGAGGCCGGCGACACGATGGTCTACCACCCGTGGTGGACCGAGGCCGCGGCCCTCGGTGGCCCCCGTGGAGACGACTTCGTGAACCCCACGGGGCTGTACCAGCGCAACTTTGTGGGCGGCCGGGTGCTGGTGAACCCTGGCAGGACGACCGTCTCGCAGGGGCTGGGGCGGGCCTTCGTTACCCTGGACGGCGCGACGGTCACCAGGGTGACCCTGCCTCCCCACTCGGCCAGGGTATTGCGCAGCTCCTGACCTCAGCGAGTCGTGGTGGCCCGCCTGCCGAGTCGCCCTTGGGTAGCCAGAGAATCACCTCAACCTCGCGGGGTTGAGGTGATTCTTTGGCTACCCAACGGGGTGGTGGGGAGCGCGGGCCCGCTGCATGCTGGGGGAGTGGGACGTCAGCGGGGACCGCAGGTCGGCAGCGGGCCGGCCGAGAAGACCTGCGCCTCCTGCGGGCGTCGCATCGAGTGGCGCAAGGCATGGGCGAGGAACTGGGACGACGTGCGCTGGTGCAGCGACTCGTGTCGCCGCCGCGGGGTGAGCCCGACCGACCACGAGCTCGAGGCCACCCTGCTGCGGCTGCTCGAGGGTCGCGCCCGCTCGGCCACGGTCTGCCCTTCGGAGGCGGCGCGGGCGGTGGCTGGCGAGCCGGACGGCGAGGAGCGGGGGCACGAGGCCTGGCGCGAGCTGATGGAGCCGGCCCGGCGGGCTGCCCGGCGGCTCGTCGCCTCCGGCGACGTCGTCATCACCCAACAGGGCACGGTGGTCGACCCGTCTACCGCCGTCGGGCCCATCCGGGTCCGCCGCGCCTGACGCGTGCGTACGGGGCCGCGCGGCGGCGCGC
>JALYVC010000295.1 GCA_030853445.1 Actinomycetota bacterium
CCGTCGACGAGGGGCCGGGCGAGGTTGACCCGGGTGAGGTCGGCGCCGGGTCTGGCGCCACCGGCGGCCGCCAGGGCATCGGTCACCCGAGCGCCGGGTGGCAGGGTCCTGACCCCGGGCCGGACCACCAGCCCGGCAACGTCGACGACCACCCGTGCTGTCGCGAGCCCGGCGCTGGACCCCGGCGACGAGGCTCCCTGACCCGGGCCCGCCGGCGCGGTCGACGTGGGGACCGCCGAGGGACTCGGTCCCGTGGCGGTGAACCCGGAGGGCGGGGCGGTGCGGGTCAGCCCGGTGGACCCGGCGACCTCGGCCGGGCGCGGTTGGGCCGCCGCCCGCGCCGCTCCCACGCGCACCGCGAACACGGCGACCGCCACGACCAGGAGCGCCATCACCCCGAGGACCGCCGGCCACGAGACTGCCGCACGGGCCAGGTCGAGCGAGACCGGCACCGAGACCAGCCGTGGCCCCGAGGAGGGCGCCCGGTGTCGGCCGCTGGCGCCATCACGCGGTGCTCGCTCCGGGCCTCCTCCTCCACCACCGGCTCCACCCTCTCGACCGCCGTCGTCACCTCGGTCTCCACCGTCTCCACGGTCTCCACGGTCTCCACGGTCTCCACGATCCCCTTCGCCCCTCCCGTCCTCCACGTCACCGTCGCCCTTCGCTTCGTCCTGCCCGTCCACCTCCCCGTCGACCTCGGGCTCGTTCTCGTCCTCGACGTCGGGAGACTGAGGAACCCACCCCCCGACCGACGACACCGCGCCGGGGAACAGGCGTGTGGCGTCCCCCCGCGTCGGCTCCCCCGGGCGAACACCACCACCTCCGACCGGCGGACCCGTCGCGGACGCCCGCGGCTCGACCACCGCCCCCCGGGGGGCAGCAGGCTCGAGCAGGGCCGTCAGGCGGTCGGCGACGGTGGTGGACGGGGGTCGACGCGGCATACAGCGACCGTACGAAGGTCGGACACCGGCGCCGAGCCCCGCGCCGACAGCCTGTGGACGACGACCACGACCCGGGGGGTTGTGGACTCCTAGCCCGAGCGTCGACCCGCCCGTCGCTCCTGCCACCACGCCTGCAGGTTGCGTCGGTGACGCCAGAACACGACTACCGACAGCACGACGGCGAAGACCGAAGTCGTCCACCCCCGCCCACCGAGCGGCCCCGTCCACCCCGGCCCGGCGGCCAGACCGAGCACCACCAGCACGGCGGCCGACGTGACCGACGCCCCGGCCACCCACCGCGTCGAGGCCACCACCGCGAGGAAGACGACGAGCATCACCACCGCGAACCACGGCAGCACCCCGAGCACCACTCCCAGCGTGGTGGCCACACCCTTGCCCCCTCGCCCGCGCAGGAACGGCGACCAGATGTGGCCGAGCACCGCCGCGACCCCGACGACCTCGGCCACCACCGGCCCGGCCACGTGCAGGGCGACCACCGTCGGCACCAGGCCCTTGGCCACGTCGAGCACGCCGACGACGACACCCCACCGGGCACCGAGGACCCGACCGGCGTTGGTGGCACCGGGGTTGCCCGACCCGGCAACGGTGAGGTCACGACCCCGCAGCCGGGCGACGATGGTCGCCGGGTTGACCGACCCCACGAGGAACGCGACGACCACAGCGCCACCGAGGACGAGCACCGTCGCCAGCGCCGTCACCACCACGTCACCTCTCGACCACGGCTGCGGCCAGTCTCGGACTCACGACGACGGCGAGGGTGCCCGGCCCCACGTGGGCGCCGACCACGGCGCCGAGCTCACCAACGACGAGCTCACCCACCCGGTCAGCAGGAAGGGCTCGTCGTAACTGCTCGGCCAGTGCCTCGGCCCGTGAGGCCGAGTCGAGGTGCTGGATGGCGACGTCGACGAGCGTGGTCGCCCGCTTCGCCGCGTCGACCGCGAGCTCGGCCAGCCGGGCCAGCGCTCGGGTCGAGGTGCGCACCCGCTCCAGGGGCTCGATCGACCCGGCGCGCAGCGTGAGGATCGGCTTGATCGCGAGGGCCGAGCCGAGAAGGGCCGAGGCGGCACCGATACGGCCGCCCCGGCGCAGGTGCTCGAGGGTGTCGACGTAGAAGGCCACGGTCGCGCCCGCCGCCCGGGCGGTGGCCACCGTCGCCACCTCGGCGACCGAACCCCCCTCTGCCGCAGTCTGGGCCGCGGAGAGCACGGCGAAGCCCATGGCCATCCCGAGCGAGCGCGAGTCGACGACCTCCACGGGCAGGGGCGCCTGACCCGCGGCCAGTCGTGCCGACTGCACGGTGCCCGACATGTCGGAGGAGAGGTGCACCGACACCACACCGGTGGCCCCCTCGGCCGCCAGCTGCTCGTAGCAGTCGAGGAAGGCCGCGGGCGTCGGGCGGGACGTGCTCACCGGGGTGAAGGTCCGCAGGGCCGCCGCGAGGTCTGCCACCGAGACGTCGACCCGCTCCCGCAGGTCGTCGCCGCCCACGACCAGGTGCAGCGGCACGACGGTGATCCGCGACGCCGCCGCCGCGAGGAGCTCCCGCGGCAGGTAGGCCGTGGAGTCGGTGACGACGGCGATGCTCACGACCCGACGCTAGCCCACCCGCCGCTCGGCACCGGCGACGCCGTCACGTCACGCCGGGACGACGTTGACCAGCCTCGGCGCCCGCACGATCACGGTGCGGATGCCGTCGGGGGTGGCGGCGACGACCTTCTCGCGCGCGAGCACGAGCTCACGCAGGGCGTCCTCGCCGATGTCGGCCGGCACCTCCACCCGGTCGCGCACCTTGCCCTTGACCTGGATGACGCAGGTGACCTCGTCGTCGACCAGCAGGGCCGGGTCTGCGACGGGGAAGGACACGAAGGTCACCCCCCCCTCGTGGCCCAGCCGCTCCCACAGCTCTTCGGCAATGTGCGGGGCGAGGGGCGCCAGCATGACGACCATCGGCTCGATGACGGCGCGGGGAGCGGCGTCGAGCTTGGTGACGGCGTTGTTGAGCTCGATGAGCTTGGCCAGCGCGGTGTTGAACCGCAGCTGCTCGTAGTCCTCCCGCACCCCGGCGATGGTCTTGTGCAGCAGCACCGTCGTCGCCCGGTCGGGCTCTTCGCCGACGACCACCAGCTGGCCGGTCTGTTCGTCGACCGCGTTGCGCCACAGGCGCTGCAGGAAGCGCTGGGCCCCGACGACCGCCCGGGTGTCCCACGGCTTGCTCAGCTCAAGCGGGCCCATCGACATCTCGTAGACGCGGAAAGTGTCGGCGCCGTAGGCGTCGTACATCTCGTCAGGGCTCACCGAGTTCTTCAGCGACTTCCCGATCTTGCCGTACTCGCGCTGCACCGGCTCGCCGTCGAAGGTGAAGGTCGCCTGGTCTCCCGACCCCTGCTCCTGCACGTCCCGCGCCTCGACGTACTGACCCCGGGCGTCCTGGTAGGCGTAAGCCTGGATGTAGCCCTGCGAGAAGTACCGCCGGAACGGCTCCTCGCTCGAGACGTGCCCGAGGTCGAAGAGCACCTTGTGCCAGAAGCGCGCATAGAGCAGGTGGAGCACCGCGTGCTCCACGCCACCGACGTAGAGGTCGACACCGCCCGGGTCGGTCGCCCCCTGCGGGGCACCGGCCACCGGAGTGGCCTGTGGCCCGACCCAGTAGCGCTCGTTGTCGGGGTCGACGAAGGTGTCGTGGTTGTCGGGGTCGAGGTATCGCAGGTAGTACCAACAGGATCCGGCCCAGTTGGGCATCGTATTGGTCTCGCGGCGGTAGCTGCGCTCACCCCGCCCGTCACCCAGGTCGAGGCGGACGTCGACCCATTCGGGCACCCGCGACAGCGGCGGCTCGGGCAGGCTGTCGGCGTCGTCGGGTGCGTAGGTCTTGGGTGAGTAGTCGGGCACGTCGGGCAGCTCGACGGGCAGCATCGAGTCGGGCACGGCGTGCGCCACACCGTCCTCGTCGTAGACCACGGGAAACGGCTCGCCCCAGTAGCGCTGGCGGCTGAAGAGCCAGTCACGCAGACGGTAGTTGACGGTGCCGGTGCCGTCACCGGTCGCCTCGAGGTGGGTGATCGCCGCCGCCTTGGCCTCGGTCACCCCGAGGCCGTCGAGGGCGAGCGCGTCGTTGCTGGAGTTGATCGCCGGCCCGTCGCCGGTGAAAGCCCGGTCGTCGGGGTGGCCCTCACTCGGCTGCACGGTGCGCACGATGGGCAGGTCGTAGCGCACGGCGAAGTCCCAGTCGCGCTCGTCCTGAGCGGGCACGGCCATGATCGCTCCGGTGCCGTAGCCCATCAGCACGTAGTCGGCGACGAAGACGGGGATCTGCTTGCCGGTCAACGGGTTTCGCGCGAAAAAGCCGGTGAACACACCCGTCTTGGCCTTGTCGTCCATCTGGCGCTCGACGTCGGACTTGCGCGAGCTCACCCTCCGGTATGCCGCGATCGCGGCCTCGGGCGACGACAACGCCTCCGCACCGACGACGTCCTGACCCTTCCAGGCCTCCTTCGTCCCCTCGGGCCACACAGCGGGCACCACGGCGTCGAGCAGCGGGTGCTCCGGCGCCAGCACCATGAAGGTGGCACCGAAGATGGTGTCGGGGCGGGTGGTGAACACCTCGATGCCCCCGTCGCGCCGGCTCGAGCCCGTCGACGGCTCGCTGTCACCCACGAAGGAGAACGGGAAGGTCACCCGCGCACCGTTCGAGCGGCCGATCCAGTTGCGCTGCATGGCCTTGACCTTGTCGGGCCAGTCGACCCGGTCGAGGTCGTCGGCCAGCCGGTCGGCATACGAGGTGATCCGCATCATCCACTGGCTGAGGCTGCGCCGGAAGACGGGGTAGTTCCCCCGCTCGGAGCGGCCGTCGTTGGTGACCTCCTCGTTCGACAGCACCGTGCCCAGCCCCGGACACCAGTTGACCGGTGCCTCGGAGGTGTAGGCCAGCCGGTAGCCGTCGAGGACGACTCCCTGCTCGGCGGGGGTGAGGTCGCCCCATCCACGACCCTGCAGCTCGGGCACCGTGCGCGTGCCGGCGACGAGCGCCTCGACCAGCTCGCTGATCGGGCGTGCCGCACCCCGCCCGCCATCGGCTCGCACGACCTCGAGGTCGTACCACGCGCCCCAGATCTGCGTGAAGATCCACTGCGTCCAGCGGTAGTACTCCGGGTCGATCGTCGCGTAGCTGCGCCGCTCGTCGAAGCCCAGCCCCAGACGCCGCAGCTGGCGGCGCATCGTGACCATGTTGGCCTCGGTCGTCGTGCGCGGATGCTGCCCGGTCTGCACGGCGTACTGCTCTGCCGGAAGGCCGAAGGCGTCGAACCCGAGGCAGTGCATGACGTTGCGCCCGAGCATCCGGTGGAAGCGGGAGTAGACGTCGGTCGCGATGTAGCCCAGCGGGTGGCCCACGTGCAGCCCGGCGCCGCTGGGGTAGGGGAACATGTCGAGGACCACGAGCTTGTCCCCGAGCGCCCCGACCGCCGCCGGGTCGGCCCACGGGCCGGCCGGGTTGGGCGCCTCGAACGTGCCCTCACGGTGCCACCGCTCCTGCCACCCCGTCTCGATGTCCTGGGCCAGCGCGGCGCTGTAGCGGTAGGGAATCTCCTCGCTCATGTCCTTCGTCCTTCTTGATGCTGGGTCGTGGCGGGGTGGGGCAGGTGATGGCCGGTTTCGCGCGACGTCACCCGCGCGAGGGCAAAAAAGAACCCCTCGCAGGGAGGGGTGGCCGCGCTGGTGTCGGTCTGGTCAGCGCGGCTGGCCGAGAAGGAGGCGCCGGGTCACGCTCGTAGGCTACCGCACCACCTCGGCCGGTCCACCGTCACGCCGTCAGGTCGGGGCGCGCGACGTCGGCCACGGCCAGCGAGAAGAGCCCGGCCGCGGCGGGCAGCGTGCCACAGCGCCAACCCACGCAGAGCCAGGCCGGCGACCACCACGAGAGCGGCTGGCCCCGACCGGGGGAGGTGGCCCGGCGGGTGCGCGGCCAGAAGGGCGACGAGCCGAACGAGACGCACGAGCCCGGACGCCCTTGGGTGCCGGGTGCTCGGCAGGTCTGCGGACGCCACACACCCTGCGGGCCGCGCGGCGCGCGTCATGCGCGCGGTCTGGCTCCCGTCGGTCGGGTCACCAGCACGCGTCGGCCACGTCTACGCTGGGCCACGATGACTTCCTACCAGCGCACCGTCACCGACGCCGACACCGCCGAGCGCCTCGGCAGCGGCGACATGCCCGTGCTCGCGACGCCCCGCCTGATCAACTGGTGCGAGCGAGCCGCCTTCGCCGAGGCGGCCGTCGACCTGGAGGAGGGCCAGACCACCGTCGGCACCACCGTGCGGATGGACCACGTCAAGGGCACCCCCGTCGGGGAGACGGTCACGGTGAGCTGCTCGAAACCTCGCAGCGACGGTCGACGGCTGATCTTCCACGTCAAGGTCGTCGACGCCTCGGGCGAGGTGGTCGCCAAGGGCGAGGTGCACCGCTCGATCGTCGACCGCGAGCGCTTCCTGCGCCGGCTGGCTACCGCCAGTTCGCCGGCCAAGGCGTCGACGCCCTTCCCTCCCGGGGGCTAGGGGCTTCCACCCCTCACCGGCTACCCGGCCGGTGTCGGTCGGCCTACTGGCTGAGGGCCGTCACGGTCGGGCTGAGCACGGCCTGCCCGGTCGGCTGCACCGTCGGGGCGGTCGTGGGCACCTGGGCGACGTCCGACGGCGTGACGGTCGGCGTGGTCGAGGGGGTCGTCGTCGACTCCACCGTGCGCAGCTCGCTGCCGAGGGGGGCCGCCTGCGCGACGTTCGGCATCTTCTCGGTGCCGATCGGCGGCGTGGTGGTCGTGGGCGCAGGGGTAGTCGGGTCCGACGGCGGTGGGTCCGACGGCGGTGGGTCCGACGGCGGCACTGTCGGGTCGGCCGTCGGCGAGGTCGATGGGTCGGACGTAGGACTCGCCGGGTCCGTCGGGCCAGGCTCGGTCGCCGAGGTTGGGGGAGGTGTGATCGGCGCCGGCGCCGACGTCGGGGACGTAGCCTCCACGGTCGACTGCGTCGTCGGCGGGACGACCGGATCGGGTGTCGACCCGGCGGTCGTCTGGGTCGCGGTGGCGGGGGTCGTCGCCAACGGGTCAGGGGTGGCGGTGGACCCCTGGGTGTCGGCGGGCGCCGAGGATGCGGATGCGACCGGTGGATCGAGCGTGAGGACCGGCGGGCCGAGGGTGATGACCGGCTGGCCGAGGGTGATGACGATGAGCGACTGGCCGGAGGGCAGCCCGCTCAGCACGCCGGAGTCCTTGCCACAGGCCTGGTTGAAGATGGGCAGCTCGGGGCACACGATCGAGGAGGTGCTCGTGTCGCCACCGACCGTGTAGGAGACGGACAGCTGCTCGGTCGCGCTGCTCATCAGAGGGTGGAGGGCGGTCATCTGGAGGGCACTACCCGTGGCTACCTCCGAGAGCGCCCCGCTGAGCACATAGGTCACCAGGACCTTGTTGACTCCTGCGTGGGCGAAGCGGGTCAGGTCGACGTTGGTGGCCCTGCTGAGACTGGGCAGGGTCATGACGAGCCGTCCGTCGGCGTAGATCAGGACCTTTTTCACCACCGGCGACAGGTGGCCGAACCGCTTTCCCGCCGCCGCCAGCGACGGCGGCGTCAGGCGCACGGTCGTCTGCAGGGACGCGAACGTCGCCGTCTCGGACATGGTCAGGGAGCTGTCGGCTTGCGGGGTGGCGACGACATGGAGTCCGGGAGCCCCCACCCGTGCTGGAGTCTGGGAGACGGTCTGGGCGGATGCGCTTCCAGGGCCGACCCACGGCGAGTTCCCCACGGGCCGGACATAGGCGCCGCCGGGTCCGGAGAGGGCCTGACCGATGGGACCGGAGGCGACGACCGGGGTCTCGAGGTGCGGCGCAGGGGTAGCCAGCACCAGACCCGAGACGGCGACAAAGCCCACAGCCACCCCGAGGGCGCTACGAACGTGTCGACCCCGGGGGACGCGCACCGTATACCGCACCACAGTCTCTTGCACTCCTTCTCGGGGCACCACGGAATGAGGCGACCCCGCCCGTGTCAGCCCCTGCCTGAGCCCGACACCTCGAGCATAGGTCGTGCTGGGTGGCGAGGTGCCCGTTTTCCACAAATTTGACCGTACGGACTAGACCCTCGTCAGGCGTCCGCAGGACAAGCGAGACCGGACCCCGCGGGGGTCCGGTCTCGGGCAATCTGTCGGTGGAGCTGAGGGGATTCGAACCCCTGACCCCCTCCATGCCATGGAGGTGCGCTACCAACTGCGCCACAGCCCCGTGCGATCTCTCGCGGGGAGCCACCCCGTCTCCGGAGCAACCTGCGAGAGTTTAGCCAATGGCGTGCCCGGTGCCCAAATCGGGGCCCGGGGCGAGGGCTGACGGCACGGGCACATCCCCGGCCCCGGCGTTCCACTCGTCGATCCTCCACGCCGACGGACCGTCTCCCCCGCCGGCCCGACGCGTCTGCGTGACCGTCGCCCATCGGCAGTTGCCGAGCCCTCGCAGGAGCAGGACGGCGTGCATCTGCTCCAGGGCGACGAGGGAGGCCACGAGGGCTCGGGAGGTGATGCCGTGGCAGACCACGAGGCCGGTCTCACCCGGAGCCAGCGCTGCGACGACGTCGTCGGCGGCAGCGCGGGCACGGACCGCGAGCTCGGCCACGGTCTCTCCCGTGCGGCCTCGGCGCACGTCGAGCCCGTCGGCCAGCGCCTGCAGGGTCGGGCCGTCGCCGTGGCGCACCTGGGCAGCGGTAAGCC
>JALYVC010000317.1 GCA_030853445.1 Actinomycetota bacterium
GGACCTCCCACCATGAAGGGGTACGCACCATGAAGAACCGCATCACCGCTCTGGGCGCTGACCGTTCGCGCCGGTCACAGGCCATCGCCCTGCTGCTCGTGGCAGCAGTGCTGGCGCTCGTCGTGCACAGCTTCGCGTCGCACCGTGCCGTCGCCGAGCCGAGGATGCCGACGAACGCCGCCATGGAACTAGCGCTCGGCGTGCGGTTCTCCCGCGTCGCGGTCGTCGCGGACGGGGGGCTGGTCCAGGTCAGCTACGTCATCCTCGACTCCGACAAGGCGACCCGCTTCCAGGACGACCATCAGAACCTCCCGGTGCTGAAGAACGAGGAGACAGGGGTCTCCACCAAGCGGGTCGCCCTGATGAAGCAGGGCCACAGCCTCCCCGTCGGCCAGACCTTCTACTTCGTCTACAACAACGCGGGCACGGTACGACCCAGCGACCACGCCAGCGTCACGGCGCACGGGATGTCGCTCGTCGGCGTCCCGGTCGAGTGAGCCGGTCATGATCCACACCCGCGAGGGCGTGCGGCGCGCAGGCCGGCGACTGCTGACGGGGCTGGTGCTGGCCCTGGCGCTCGGAGTGGCGGTCGTGGCCGGAGCACCCCTTGCGCAGGCGCACGCGTACCTCGACGGCAGCAACCCGTCCGACGGGGCGGTCCTCGCCTCGGCCCCAGCGGAGCTCTCACTGCTCTTCAGCGAGGACGTCGTGCCGTCGGCGACGTCCATCACCCTCACCGAGAGCACCGGTCGGGTCCGCCTGGGCCCGGTCCGGCTGGTCACCCCGAGCGACCCCTCCCAGCCGACCACGGTCGTCGTGCCCCTTCCGTCGCTGGGCAAGGGGGCCTACCAGGTCTCGTGGTCGACGGTCTCCTCCGACGACCTGCACGCGACCGATGGCAGCTTCGGCTTCGGCGTCGGGACGAGTGTCGCCCCCGTGGGCTGGAGCGAGACCTCACCCGGCCTCGTCGAGGCGCTGCTGCGCGCCCTCGTCTTCGCCGGCCTCGCGCTCGGTGCGGCGGCGCCGGTGGCCTCCCTGCTCCTCGCCCGTCGCAGCAGGGTCGGGCCGGCTGCGGACCGGCTCGTGGCTCGGGTGACTGTGCTGGTCGCCGTGACGGCCGCCCTCGCCGGGGTCGCACTGCTGGGCTGGGAGCTGCTCGCCTCTCCCGCCGCCGCCTCGTCGGTCCTGCACAGCCGGTACGCCGTGTGGTGGTCGGCTCGCGAGGTGGGGCTGCTCGCCGTCGTGGCGAGCGCAGCCGCGTCGCGCGGCCTCGTCCATCGACTGGCCGCTCGACGCCGAACCGGGCTCGCGGTCGTAGGCGTCGCTGTCGCCGTCTGGAGCAACGCCCTGCTGGGCCACTCCGGCAGTGGCGCGACGGGTTCCCCCGTCCGGGCGGCCCTCTCGAGCGTCCACGTGCTGTCGACGGGCACCTGGATGGGGACGCTCGTCCTGCTCACCCTCGTCATCGTCCGGGTGCGCCCCGGGCGCGACGAGGCACGGCGGTTGCTGGTGGCCTTCGGCGCCGTGGCTGGTCCGGCCGTCGGGCTGATGGTCGTCACCGGGCTCGCCCTCGCCAGCGGCGTGGTGGGCTCGGCGGACGCCCTGCTGCTGACCGACTACGGCCGCCTGCTCGCGCTCAAGGTGCTGGTCGTGGCTGCTCTCCTGGTCGTGGGCCTGCTCAACCACCTGAGGCTACGAAGGTCGGGACGGCTCCCCGGCCGTCTGCTGGTGGCCGAGGTCTCCGGAGGAGCCGTCGTGCTCCTGCTGACCGGCCTCGTGACCAGCGGCCAGCCCGCGCTCGAGAGGCAGCTCACCCTCGACCCCCGCGCCCCGGCCAGCTCGCTCGTGACCCAGAAGGTCGGCGAGCTGCAGGAGGAGCTGACGATCCGGCCCAACCTGCCCGGTCAGAACGTCGCCGTCCTCCGGGTGGCCGACAGCCGCCGTCCGTCACCAGGGCCGGTGTCGGGGGTGACCTTCACGGTCGTCGACCACACTGGGATCGTGGCGACCGTCCCGGGTACCCGCGGCGACACGGGCCGGTGGTCGGCGACCCTCATCCTGCGCGACTGGGGGCCGGTCACCATCCGCCCGGTCGTCCAGCGACAGGGCGCCCGCGCGGTCTCCGGCGACCTCGACTGGGTCGTCGCGGCGCCGGCCGCGACTCCCGGGCCGCTGGTCTCCCGCGCCCCTGTCTCGACGCCTCTGGTCGTCGCGGCCTGGCTGCTTGCCGCGGGAGTGGCTCTCATGCTGCTCCTCCAGCTGCGCGTGGTCGAGAACCGTTGGCGCAGCTCGAGGGTGAGGGCCGGCGCGAAGCGACCCGCATCGGCGCGGGGGCCCGGCGCCCGACGTCCACCACCCGTAGACCCGTCTCGCCCGTCACATTCGATGGTTGTGCCGGACGTGGACGGCCCGCGTGAACACCGCGAGGCCGTCGGGGCGGGGCGCGAAGGCTGACTCCTCTCTGGGTCGGGGTCACCGGTCACCGGTCACCGGTCACCGGTCTGCGCCTGACCGCCACCATCAGACCTCGCGCACCACCATGACCGAGGCCACAGCGTGACCGTTCCACCGGACCCGGCGGGATGGTCCTTCAGCCGAGGGGGGCCCGCCCCTGCTCCTCTCGGACGCCGCGTCGACCGGGACACGCCCCTGTCCCGGTCGACGTGGCATCCTCACCGCACCGGGCGGGTGTGGGCGCCCACGGAGCCCGTGGTCGCTGCCGAGCCGAGCGTCGGACGCCTGCGGGTCCCCCCGGGGCCCCCGTTCAGGGCCTGAGCGCAACCGACGGGCCCGCGAGCAGCGCCGTCGCCATCTCGGAATGCGTGACGAGCGTGGTCACCAGCCCGCTGCGGGCCGCCGCGAGGACGGCCGGTGCCTTAGCGACGCCGTACGGGATGGCGAGCACGTCGGCGACGCGCGCGAGCTCGGTCGCGTCCATGCAGATGAGCCGTTCGGTGAGGCCGCTTCCCACCACCTCACCCCCGGCGTCGAGGAAGACGCCGGACAGGTCGGCCACCGTCCCCGCCGACCCCAGGAGGGCCCGATCGGCCGGGTCCAGGGCGTCGTAGATGGTGCTCTGGCCGGGCGCCCAGCCCCCCAGGCCGACGACAGCCTTGGTGACCGACGTGAACCGGGCCATCGCGCGGCGCACGTCCGGCTGCTGTCTGAGCGTGGCGGCGGTCGCGGCATCCGGCAGCAGGAAGGGCGCGTAGAAGAACGAGGCTTCGGCGCCGGTGTGTGACGCCATCTCGCGCACGATCTCGATCGAGGTGGCGGCGAGGTCCTCACGAGGCAGCGATCCGGTCAGCTGCACGACTGCGGCGGGGGCGATCGCCGTGATGGCGGACACCGTGCTGGCGACCGCACGGGCCCACGCCAACCCGATGACGTCGTCACGCGAAACCGTCTCGGAGAGAAGGGCGGCCGCCGCTGTGGCAAGCACCTCGCGCAGCACCGAGGGGTCGTCCTCGGCCGTCTCGACGACGATGGCGGTCCGCAGGCCGAGGTGCTCGCGCAGACGACCCGACAGATCGGTGTCGATGCTGCCGGGATGGCCGATCTCGATGCGCACCAGACCGCTCGACAGGGCACCCTCGATCAGCCTCGCCACCTTGAAGCGGCTGATGCCCAGCTCGTCGCCGATCTCCACCTTGGAGCGCCCATCCACGTAGTAGCGCCGGGCCACCGTCGCAGTCAGCACGAGCAGCGCCGGGCCACCGGGGAAGGATGTCGTCTCCACGGTCGGGCGGCTCCTTCATCGCAGGCGGGTGGGGTCTGGCTGGGTCGTGCTGATCCGGGGCGGGAGGGAGCCGACCACAGTCTTGCTCACGCGTCCCGGTGCCGTGAGGCGTTCAGGGAACCGGGACGTTCCGGGGTGTGGGTCACGGCTTGGTCGCAACTGGCCCTGGTCGGCCACAGGTCCTTGACACCAACCCGTCATCAGCGTTTTACTCCACCTTGAGCATATGAGCAAGAGGCTGCTCATCTGAGCAGAACCTCACCAGCCTGATCCGCAGACACTCAACGAGGAGAACTCATGTCGCGTGCGACGATCGCCGCCCCCGTGGTGCTGGGGGCGTTCGCCCTCTCCGTGGGCCTCAGCGCCTGTTCCGGCGCTGGTGGAGGAGGGGGAAGCGGGGTCGCCAGCGGTGGCACGGCCGACTCCATCAACGTCCTCATGGTCAACAACCCCCAGATGGTCGACCTCCAGAAGCTGGCGCCGGCGTTCACGAAGGACACCGGCATCAAGGTCAACTTCACCGTCCTGCCGGAGAACGACCTGCGGGACAAGACCAGCCAGGAGTTCTCGTCGCAGGCCGGGCAGTACGACGTGGCCACCCTGTCCAACTTCGAGATCCCCATCTACGCCAAGAACAAGTGGGTGGCCGATCTCACGTCCTACACCCAGTCGGACACGGCCTTCGACCAGGCCGACATCCTCGCGCCGATGACCAAGGCCCTGACGGTCGACAGCAAGATCTACGGCGAGCCCTTCTACGGCGAGTCCTCCTTCCTGATGTACCGCAAGGACGTGCTGGCCGCCAAGGGCGTGACGATGCCGACCAAGCCGACCTGGCAGCAGGTCGCCGACATCGCCGCCAAGATCGACACCCCCTCGGGGATGCGCGGCATCTGCCTGCGCGGCCAACCCGGGTGGGGCCAGGTGTTCGCACCCCTGACGACCGTGGTCAACACCTTCGGCGGCACCTGGTTCGAGAAGGACTGGACCCCGAAGGTCAACGCCCCGGAGTTCAAGGAGGCGACGAACTTCTACGTCGACCTGGTCAGGAAACACGGTGAGGCGGGGGCCTCACAGGCCGGCTTCACCGAGTGCCTCAACAACATGACCCAGGGCAACACGGCCATGTGGTACGACGCCACCTCGGCCGCGGGCTCGCTCGAGGCCACCGGCTCACCGGTCAAGGGCAAGATCGGCTACGCGCCGGCCCCGGTCGTCAAGACCGACTCCTCCGGCTGGCTCTACACCTGGGCCTGGGCCACCGAGGAGAAGAGCACCAAGAAGGACGCCGCCTGGAAGTTCATCTCCTGGGCCTCGAGCAAGAAGTACGAGGAGCTCGTCGGCGCCCAGCTCGGCTGGTCGAAGGTGCCGGCCGGCAAGCGCACCTCCACCTACGCCAACCCCGACTACGTCAAGAGCGCCGAGGCCTTCGCCACGGAGACCAAGAACGCGATCGAGTCGGCCAACCCCGACAACCCCGGTGTGCAGCCGCGCCCGGCACCCGGCATCCAGTTCGTCGACATCCCCGAGTTCCCTGACCTGGGCACCAAGGTGAGCCAGTACGTCAGCTCGGCGATCGCCGGGCAGGAGTCCGTGGACTCGGCGCTCGACAAGGGCCAGGCCCTCGCCGAGATCGTCGCCAAGAGCTACAAGTAACGAGAGCTGATCTGATGTCCACCACCACCTCGGCCAGCGGCACCCGCGCGGGTGCCGCGGGCCCGGGTGCGGGTCAGAAGCCCAGCAAGGCCCTGCAGCGCTCAGGAGACTGGGCTCGTCGGGCACCGCTGCTCCCCGCACTCGTGCTCGTCGTCATCGTCACCCAGCTGCCGTTCGTCGTCACCATCGTCACGTCGTTCGTCAGCTGGAACGCCTACTACCCGGACCGCCGTCACTTCGCGGGCCTGGAGAACTTCCAGCGGGTGGTCTCCGACCCCGACGCACGGCAGGCCATCGGCGTGACCGTGATGCTCACGCTCTCGGTCGTCGCCGTCTCGCTCCTGCTGGGTCTGGTGGTCGCCCTGCTGCTCGACCGGAAGTTCTGGGGCCGCAGCGCAGTCCGCACCATGATGATCACGCCGTTCCTCATCGTGCCTGTCGCCGCTGCCCTGCTGTGGAAGCACGCGCTCTACAACCCGTCGTACGGCCTGCTCAACGGGCTGCTCAAGCTCTTCCTCGGCGACAACGCGCCGCAGGTCGACTGGATCGGGCGCTATCCCTTCCTCGCGGTCATGTTCGCGATCGTCTGGCAGTGGACGCCCTTCATGATGCTCATCCTGCTGGCCGGTCTGCAGAGCCGACCGCTCGACGTCGTCGAGGCGGCCCGCATCGACGGGGCGAACGCCTGGCAGATCTTCACGAAGATGACCCTGCCGCACCTGCGGCCCTACATCGAGCTCTCGGGCCTGCTCGGCACGATCTACGTGGTGCAGAACTTCGACCACGTCTTCACGATCACGTCCGGTGGTCTCGGCACCGCCAACCTGCCGTACTACATCTACCAGACCTTCTACACCGCCCAGAACTACGGCCTCGCATCGGCTGCCGGCGTCATCGTCGTCGTCCTCACGATCGCCGTGGCCACCGTGGCGCTGCGGACCGTGTTCAGTCTCTTCAAGGAGGAGAGTCGATGACCAGCGACACCGCCACCGCCGCGTCCGGCCCCACCGACGGCGCCACCCCGCGGGCGGGTGGGTCGCGCCGACCGGGTGCATCCCAGCAGTTCCACCATCGTCGACCGTCCTTCGCCGACCGGCTGCTCGGTCTGTCGGCCTGGGTGATCGGCTTGATCTTCGTCTTCCCCGTGCTGTGGATGGTGCTGACCTCCTTCCACAAGGAGGCCGATGCGGCCACGAACCCGCCCTCCTTCTTCGCGGCGCTGAGCCTCGACGGCTACCGCTCGTTCTGGGCCGCCGGACCGGTTCCGCCGCTGATCAACTCGGCGACGGCGAGCATCCTCTCGACGCTGTTCGTGATCCTCCTGGCCTTCCCGGCCGCGTACGCCCTGTCGATCAAGCCGGTGAAGAAGTGGACCGACGTCCTCTTCTTCCTGCTGTCGACCAAGTTCCTGCCGATCGTCGCCGGCCTGCTGCCGATCTACCTCTTCGCCAAGCAGGTCGGGCTCCTCGACAACATCTGGCTGCTCATCATCTTCTATACGGTGATGAACCTCCCGATCGCCATCTGGATGCTGCGGTCCTTCCTGGCGGAGGTCCCGATCGAGATGCTCGAGGCGGCGCAGATCGACGGGGCCGGTCTGATCATGACCCTGCGCAAGATCGTCGCCCCCGTCGTCACCCCGGGCATCGCGGCAGCCGCCCTGATCTGCTTTATCTTCAGCTGGAACGAGCTGCTCTTCGCCCGGGTGCTGACGGCCACGGTCGCCACCACGTCGCCGGTCTTCCTCACGGGGTTCGTCACCAGTCAGGGGCTCTTCCTGGCCAAGGTCTGCGCCGCCTCGCTCGTCGTGTCACTGCCCGTCCTCATCGCCGGCTTCGCGGCCCAGGACAAGCTCGTGCAGGGGCTGTCCATGGGCGCGGTCCGCTAGAACCCCCTCTCCCGCAAGGAGACTCGTTCATCATGACCCAGCTCAGCCCCTCCGTGCTCGACGCCCTGCCCCCCGAGGTGCCCGGGCCCACCTACAACCGCAGTGCCGTTACCCCGGGCATCGTCCACTTCGGTGTCGGAGGATTCCACCGCGCCCACGAGGCGATGTACGTCGATGCCCTGATGAACCAGGGCAAGGCCCTCGACTGGGGGATCGTCGGGGTCGGCACGATGCCCCAGGACGCCCGGATGCGAGACGCCCTCGTCCCGCAAGGTGGTCTGTACACCCTGGTCGTCAAGCACCCCGACGGCCGCCGGGAGCCCCGGGTCATCGGCTCGATCATCGACTTCCACCTCGCCTCCGACGATCCTGCCCGGGTCCTCGACCTGCTCACGGCGGGGGCGACCCGCATCGTCTCCCTCACCATCACCGAGGGCGGATACCTCTTCCACCCCTCGACCGGCGATTTCGACTCCGACGCACCGAGCATCCAGGCCGACCTGCAGCCCGGGTCGGTCCCGACGACGCCGTTCGGGTTCATCACCGAGGCCCTGCGCCGCCGCCGTGACGCGGGCACAGCACCGTTCACGGTCATGTCCTGCGACAACATCCCCGGCAACGGTGACGTCGCGAAGAAGATGGTGACGGCCTTCGCCCGACTCAAGGACGTCGATCTCGCCGACTGGGTCACCACCCACGTCTCCTTTCCCAACAGCATGGTCGACCGGATCACCCCGGTGACCGCACCCGAAGACATCGCTGCCCTGGCGCACGACGTGGGAATCGAGGACAACTGGCCGGTCGTGTGCGAGCCGTTCAGCCAGTGGTGTCTCGAGGACGACTTTCCTGCTGGGCGACCGCCGTTCGAGGAGGCGGGTGTCCAGGTCGTGCCCGACGTGGAGCCCTATGAGCTGATGAAGCTGCGGCTGCTCAACGCCAGCCACCAGGCCCTGGCCTACCTCGGCTACCTCGGTGGCTACCGCTACGCTCACGAGGTCTGCCAGGACCCGCTCTTCACGCAGTTCCTGCTGGCCTACATGGACGACGAGGCGACCCCCACGCTCCACGAGGTGCCCGGGGTCGACCTGACGGCCTACAAGCACCAGCTCATCGAGCGCTTTGCCAACCCCGAGGTGCGCGACACGTTGGCCCGTCTGTGCGCCGAGAGCTCCGACCGCATCCCCAAGTGGCTGGTCCCGGTGATCCGGGAGAACCTCGAGACAGGAGGGCCGGTGGAGCGGTCGGCCCTCGTCGTCGCCGCCTGGGCCCGGTACGCCGAGGGAGTGGACGAGCAGGGCGACCCCATCGATGTCGTCGACCAGCTTAAGGAGCGGGTGATGGCGGCCGCCGCACGGCAGAAGGACGACCCCCTCGCCTTCGTGAAGGACGAGCGGCTCTTCGGTGACCTCGCCCAGCACGAGCGGTTCACGGCGGCCTACGCGAAGGCGCTGGCCTCGCTGCACGAGATCGGTGCCCGGGCCACGCTGACGCGCCTGCGCGACGGGGAGTGACGCCCCGTGCACGGACGGTGTGACGGCCGGACCAGACTGTCCGTATGAGCACGCTCGTCGCCGGGGTCGACTCCTCCACCCAGTCCACGAAGGTCATCGTCTGCGACGCCGAGACCGGTGACGTGATGAGGGAGGGGCGCGCGGCCCATCCCGACTCCACCGAGGTCGACCCGGGCCTGTGGTGGTCAGCCTTCGAGGAGGCGACCCGGGGCGGCCTGCTCGACGGGGTGGAGGCCATCTCGGTCGCCGGGCAGCAGCATGGGATGGTCACCCTCGACGAGCACCGTGAGGTCGTGCGACCGGCGTTGCTGTGGAACGACACCCGGTCGGCGGGCTCTGCCCGTGACCTCGTGTCGCAGCTAGGGGGGCCGCAGGCCTGGGCCGACGCGACCGGTACGGTGCCGACCGCGAGCATCACCGTCACCAAGCTGCGCTGGCTGGCCCGACACGAGCCGGAACGCGCGGCCCGGGTGCAGGAGGTGCTGCTCCCGCACGACTGGCTGACGGCCAAGATCGTCGGTGGAGGAGACCTCTCCGGGGTGCCGCTGGTGACCGACCGGGGTGACGCATCGGGCACCGGCTACTGGTCGTCGGGCGAGGCGCGCTACCGCACCGACCTGCTCGAGCTCGCGTTCGGACGCGTGCCGGGGCTGCCCGTCGTCGCCGGGCCCACCCAGGCCGCGGGACGCACGGCGTCCGGGCTGCTCGTGGGGGCCGGCACAGGGGACAACATGGGGGCCGCACTCGGGCTCGGCCTGGGGCCCGGTGACATCGTCGTGTCGCTCGGCACCAGCGGCACGGTGTTCGGGGTGAGTGAGCGGCCGACCGCCGACGCCAGCGGGCTGGTCGCCGGGTTCGCCGACGCAACCGGCCGCTACCTGCCGCTGGTCTGCACCCTCAACGCGGCCCGAGTCCTCACGTCGGCCGCGACGATGCTCGGCACCGACCTCCCTGGGCTCGAGCGGCTCGCGCTCGCCGCCGAGCCGGGTGCAGGCGGACTGTCGCTCCTGCCCTACCTCGACGGCGAGCGCACCCCGGACCTCCCGGGTGCGACGGGCACCCTCGGGGGGATCACCCGCACGAACGCGACGCCGGAGAACCTCGCGCGGGCCGCGGTCGAGGGCATGCTC
>JALYVC010000358.1 GCA_030853445.1 Actinomycetota bacterium
TGGCTGTCGTGCCGACAGCCGACGCCCCGCCATCTTGGCCTGCTCCAGGGGCTGCTGGTCACCCTCGCCCTGGAGGCGCGGGCCTGGGCTGTGCCCCCTCAGAAGGCACGTGCCATTCGTCGACCAGGCCCGGGCCCGGTCGCCACCTGGCTGTGAACGAGACACCGTCAGCACAGATGGTCGGCATGACGTTCCCGAGATCGACGACCGAACGGCTCACAGATCTGCGCTGCCCTGCCGATGGCTGGGTGGACGGCACGGTCGGTCGTCGGTCAGTCGTCCTCTTGGGGGTTGTGGTGCGCAGGTTCCGGTTCACGATCAAGGCCCGCGTGGTCGCGGCCATGGTGCTCATGCTGGCGGTCTCGATGGCGGGAGTCGTCTCCTACATCACCGCTCGCAGCACGGACGAGGCCCGTCGGGCAGGCTTCGCGTATGCCGACGAGGTGGCCCAGCACAACGCTGCGGCGGCCCAGCAGCTGATGCAGGGCGCCCTGGACACCTCTCGGACCATCGCGCCGATGCTGCTGGCGAACTCCGCGACGGGCCGCGACCGGCGGATCGCGAACGCGGAGCTGCAGTCGGTGCTCGCCACGCACCCGGAGTACCTGGGCACGTGGACCTGCTGGGAGCCCAACGCCTTCGACGGCCGCGACGTCAGCTTCCGCAACGCCGGCGCCGGCGACGACGCGACGGGTCGGTTGATCCCCTACTGGGTCCGCGACGCCGGCACGATCAGCCAGACCCCGCTGGTCGACTACACCAAGACTGGCGCCAACGACTGGTACGCGCTCGCCGCGACCAGCCGCAAGGAGAAGGTCCTCGAGCCGTACGGCTACCAGATCGGCGGCAAGGACGTGCTCCTGACCTCGGTGGCGGTGCCGATGATCCGCGACGGGAACGTTGTCGGGGTGTCGGGAGTGGATTTGACGCTGGCGAGCCTGCAAGCGGTGATCAGCGGTATCCGACCCCTGGGCACCGGCAGCGCGATGTTGCTCAGCACCGCAGGAAACGTCGTCGGCGGCGGGAACGCGAAGGACGTCGGCAAGCCGGCGGACCCGGGTCTGCGTGCCCTCGCAGCCAGTTCGGCGCAGACCGGGCACAGCGCCCAGCGCACGGTCGACGTCAGCGGCGCGGAGACGCTGCAGGTCGCCGTACCTGTGCGGTTGGGGACGGCCGACACCTGGTCGCTGGTCGTGTCCGTGCCGACCAGCACCATCCTCGGCGCGGCGAACAGCACTCGCAGGATGGGTATCGTCATCGCAGTGGCCGCCGTGCTGCTGGCCGGTCTGGCGGCGTTCTTCCTCGCCCGCACGATCGTGCGCCCCATCGAACGCATGCGTGACCGCATGGCCGAGATCGCCGACGGAGAGGGAGACCTCACCCAACGGGTCGCGGTGAGCCATGACGAGGCCGGGGAGCTGGCCGACGCCTTCAACCGCTTCATCGAGAAGGTCGCCGCCACCATCCGGGGCATCGCCGAGTCGACGGCACAGCTGACCGGTGCGGCGCAGCAGCTTGACACCGTGAGTGCTCAGCTGCAGTCCGGCGCGGCAGACGCGTCCCACCAGGTGGGGACAGCGAGCTCGGCCAGCGAGCAGGTCAGCGTGGGGGTGCAGTCCATCGCCGCCGGCGCCGACCAGATGGGTGCCTCCATCACCGAGATCGCCTCGAACGCCACCCAGGCCGCCCGCGTCGCCACCGAGGCCATGGCCGTGGCGCAGCGCACCAACGAGCAGGTCGGCGCGCTCGGCGTGGCCAGCGCCGAGATCGGCGATGTCGTCAAGCTCATCAGCACCATCGCCGAGCAGACCAACCTGCTTGCCCTCAACGCGACCATCGAGGCCGCCCGCGCGGGCGAGTTCGGCAAGGGGTTCGCGGTGGTCGCCGGTGAGGTCAAGGAGCTGGCGCACCAGACAGCGCAGGCGACCCAGATGATCAGTGACCGGATCGGGGCCATCCAGGTCTCCAGCGTCTCGGCCGCGAACGCCATCACCGAGATCGCCGAGGTCATCACCAGGATCAGCGACTTCACCACGACCATCGCCTCGGCCGTGGAGGAGCAGACCGCCACGACGAGCGAGATGAGCCGCACCGTGGCAGAGGTCGCCGCGAGCAGCGCCGGAGTCGCGCACACGATCAACGGTGTGGCCGACGTCGCCGCGTCCACCGCGGGCAGTGCCACGACGACCCAGCACGCCGCGGCCAACCTCTCCGGCCTCGCCTCGGATCTCACCCAGCTGGTCGGCACGTTTCGCTACTAGAGTTGGGGCGACGGTTTTACGTCGCCGCCACACCGAAGTGGAGAACAGCTGATGTCCGACTGGAACCAGCAGATCATCGAGGAGTTCCGGGCGAACGACGGGACGGTCGCCACGATGGGCTTCGGCCGCGGGCTCGTCCTGCTCCACCACATCGGGGCCAAGAGCGGCACCGAGCGGATCGCCCCGCTCGCCGCGATCCCGACCGGCGACGGGGTGTGGCTCATCGCGGCCTCGAAGGCCGGCGCACCCGACAACCCCGACTGGTACCACCACCTGCTCGCCCACCCCGAGATCAGTCTCGAGGCGCCGGGGGAGGGGGCAGTCGAGGTGCGAGCCCGGGTCCTCGCGGGTGAGGAGCGAGACGCCGCGTGGGCGCGGTTCGAGGCCGCGTCCGAGGGGTTCCGGTCCTATCAGGAGAAGACGACGCGCGTCATCCCAGTGGTCGAGCTTTCGCGGCGCTGACCCTAAGGTCCGGTGGTTCGGTGGTTCGCCGACAGACCGGCAGGAGTCCGGTTTATCGACTTTTGGGAGGGATGAAGCGGACTGGCGCCGGTTCGTTGGTGCACCGGTGGTCTCCGAGACCCCCACCTGTCCGGTATGCGCACTCGACAGGTGGGGCGAAGCGGACAGGTGGGTACCAGGAAGACCTCAGCCGCTCACTTCTCGGCCCGCCCACGGTGGCGACCTACACCGACTTCGAGGACTTCCTCACGACTCGGGGGCTTCCATACAACGTTGACACCCTGCGCGTTGGCGGCGGTGGCGAGGCTGGTGGCGGCGCGGGCCCACCGGGTGGGTTCTTGCCCGAGGCGGTTGTGGGCGACGGTCGCGGTGGGTCCGATCCAGTCGGTGACCTCGATGCGGGCCAGGCAGCTGGCGGTGTCGTCGAGGGCGGCGGCCTACGTGGTGAGGATGTCGGCGACGGACTGGACCTGCCACGGGTGGCCGGGGACCAGGGTCTCGGTGCCGCCGGCGGCGGCCAAGACCCGCTCTTCGGTGCCGTCGATCACCCCTGGGGCCATGGGCGCAAGTCAACCGAATCCGCGGACCAGGCTCGCGAAGTTATCCACAGCCCGTCGACGGATCTCGGTGTCACCCCCACCGGATAGCCTCGTGTCGACGATCACCCGGCCCAGCGCGTAGGCCGGGACGACGACCACGAAGGAGCGGCCGCAGTGACTGATGGTGGAGGACTCGAGGGAGCCCTGGCGGCGACCGAGGACGAGGTGGATGCCGCGCTGAAGGCGGCGGCCGCGGTCACCCGTGAGCTGCGCAAGGCCAAGGCCGGTGCCGCCAAGGGGCAGGTCCGCGACCTGCGTCGGGCCCTGGCGGCGGCGACCAGTTTCGCTGAGGAAGCCGCCCGGGCCACGACCACCGCCGAGGCGTCGTTCGACTTCGACGAGAAGGACCACCTCGAGTCGGGCGGCTTCGCCCACGAGCTCGTGGCGGCAGCGGCGGCTCGAGACGTGACGATGGTCGAGCGTGACCAGCGCCTGCTCTGCTACCCCTCCCTGATCAAGGTCCTGCCCGCCGATGCCGCGGTCGAGATCGACCGTCGCCGCGAGAAGCGCCTACGGCCCTCGGTGCTCGTCGACCTGCTGGCGACCGCGCAGAAGAAGCCGCCACGCTTCCGCGCCGAGCCCTTCCTCGAGAGTCTCGAGACGGCATACGAGCTGGTGCGCAGCAGGCAGGGCCAGCGCGACGGTGTCGTGCTGCCGCTGGTCGACCTGTGGTCGGTGCTCACCCTCCTGCCGGGCCAGCAGCGCGAGTACACCAAGCCTGAGTTCGCCCGCGACCTCTACCTGCTCGACGCCAGCGGTGTCGCGACGACCAAGGCGGGGCGCGCGATGAGGTGGCACGCGAGCACCGGCACCCGCGGCACCGGCACCCTCGTCACCGTGGCCCAGAGCGGCCAGCAGCAGCTCTACTGGGGCCTGTCCTTCACGGAGCCGTCGTGAGCAAGGGCCTGGAGGGCGTCGCGGTGCTCGGTGGGGGAGTGATGCGCTCCGACGACTACGCGCAGTTCCTCGCGGACGAGTACCTCACGGGCTACCTCCCTGCCGGTGGTGGGTCGGTCAAGCTGGTGGTGGCCGGGGACGCCGACGTGGCGGACCGCTTCGCGCAGTCACTGCACGCGGCCGCCGTCGGGGCGTCGTGCCTGCCGGTCTCGGTCTCCGCCGAGTCGACCAAGGCACACCTCGTCGACCAGGTGTTCTTTGCGGTCGCCCGGCAGGTCGACTGGGACCAGGTGGCCGCCGCCATCGTCGTCGCGGCCTACGACGCCATCGCCGTCCCGGCCACCGACGGTCGGCTGTCGGTCGCCGAGGTCGCGCAGGACCACGACATCGACCCGCGCGAGCTCTATCGCAGCATCAGACGCCAGCTCGAGCGCACCCTGCTGCACGACACGAGCCTGCCGCGCGAGCTGCGGCGGGCGCTGCTGCGCCTCGCGCAGGCCGCACTGCGGCACGGCGACGTCAGCCCCCATGAGGCGCAGGTGGTGCGCGACTGGCTCGTCGGCGAGCCCGCCGCGCTGCGTGACCTCAAGGAAGCCCTGATCTACAGCCGGATCGGGCGGCACAACGCGCGCGACCTGCTCACCTGCGTGGGCCGGCTGCTCCTGCGGGCGGGGCACGGCGGTCTCGTGCTCCACCTCGACCTCAGCCGCCTGGCCGAGGCACGCCGCCCCCCGCTGGCCGAGCGCACCGGCATCTACTACAGCAAGATGGCGGTGCTCGACGCCTACGAGCTGTTGCGCCAGCTCATCGACGCCACCGACGACCTCGATGGCATCCTCGTCGTCGCGGTCGTCCCGCCGCAGCTCGTCACCGACGAGGCCCGCGGCCTGCCGTCGTATGCCGCGTTGCAGCTGCGCGTCGCCGACGAGGTGCGCGACACCCGCCGAGCCAACCCGTTTGCGTCCCTGGTCCGCCTCGAGGTCCGGCTGGAGGCCGTGCGATGAGCCCTGCAGCCAAGAAGAGCCCCGCAGCCAAGAAGAGCGCCGACGTCTGGGACGCCGATCGACTGAGTCGTCGCCGTGCCGTCGAGGCCCTGCGCAGCGGAGTGCCCAACGCCGATGCCGTCACCGCACTGGGCTCTGGCCAGAGCGCGATCGAGGATCGCTTCAGCGCTCTGCTGGAGCAGGTCGCCATGGGGCACGGGAGCTCGCGTCGACGTGCGTCCCTGCTGCTCGGCGCCGGCTTCGGTGAGGGGAAGAGCCACCTGCTGACCCACCTCGGGCACCTCGCGAGGTCAGCTGGCTACGTCGTCTCACCGGTGGTGATCAGCAAGGAGACCCCGCTCCACGACCCGGCGAAGGTCCTGCGCGCGGCCATCGCCTCGGCCGTGGCTCCTGATGGGAGCCGCGACGTCGTCGCGGAGGCCGCGGCCGCGCTCGACCCCGACAGCCAGGGCTACGCCGAGCTGCTGCGGTGGCTGCGCGGACCTGGACGCGACCTCAACGAGCGGTTCGAGGCGACCCTCCTGCTGCACCAACGCCTCGGTACGGACGCGGCCGGCGGTGACGAGGAGTTCGTCGACACGATCGTGCGGTTCTGGTCGGGCGACCCGCTTCCGGTCCCTGACCTGCGCCGCCAGCTCAAGGCCATCGGCGAGGGCAAGACCTTCACCTTCTCGCCCGTGCGGGTGCGGGACCTGGCCCGTCAGCGGCTGCAGTTCCTGCCGCGCCTGCTGCGTGCCGCGGGCCGCCCGGGGTGGGTCATCCTGCTCGACGAGGTCGAGCTCATCGGGCGCTACTCCCTGCTGCAACGCGGTCGGGCCTATGCCGAGCTGGCCCGGTGGCTCGACGGGGAGCCCGACGACACCGCCGAGCCGGTCGTCGTGGTCGGGGCGATGACCGACGACTTCGAGGCCGCCGTGCTCACCGGCAAGAACGACCGCGAGGTGCTGCCGACCCGACTGCGGGACAAGCAGACCGACGAGTATGCCGAGATGGCCACCCTGGCCGAGGCCGGGATGCGGCACATCGAGCGCGACCTCGTGCGGCTCGTGCCCCCCGACGCGGCGGAGCTCGACCGCGCCTACTCCACCCTCAGACAGCTGCACGGCGTGGCCTACGGGTGGAAGCCGACCGAGGTGCCCGGGCTCGAACGGCTGGGCGCGACGCGCATGCGCCAGTACGTGCGGGCGTGGATCAACGAGTGGGACCTGGTGCGGATGGATCCCTCGTTCGTACCCGTCACCGAGGTCCTCGACGTGCCGTCGGACTACGAGGAGATGTTGGAGGATGACGCCTCGGGGGAGTGAGAGCCGCATCGCTGGAACGTATGTCGCCGGGGGCGTCTGCGTGCGGACGTCCCCCAACACCCAAAGACCCAGGGAGAGACCTTGATCTTCATCACCGCGAAGTTCCTCGTGAAGCCGGAGCACGCTGACGCGTGGCCGGAGCTGTCACGCGAGTTCACGCAGGCATGCAACGCGGAGGAGGGGTGCCTGTTCTTCCAGTGGGCGCGCTCGCTGGCCGACCCGAACGAATACGTGCTCATCGAGGCCTTTGCTGACGATGAGGCGGGTGGGAAGCACGTGCAGTCGGCGCACTTCAAGAAGGCGACGGAGCAGCTGCCGCGGTACCTCTCCCGGACTCCCGACATCGTCAACACGACGGTCGACGGGTGGTCGGAGCTGGGGGAGATGGCGGTCGAGTAGGGGCTTGAACTGCACGCGTTGCGTCTATACGGGCAAGGACGCTCGGGCATCGACGAGAAGCAGGTGCAGGTGGAGGGGGTCGCTGGGAGACGGTCTGAAGCCGAAGCAGTCATAGAACGCTGCGGCTCGAGGGTGCAGAGCATGCGCGAGAAGCAGACGGGCCCCGATCCGATCGGGGCCACGAGCGCCTCCACTCCAGACCTGTCGCTCAAGGAGCTCTCGGGGAGCCACCTGACGGCACCCGCCCCAGCCGAGGATGATCGAGAGGGCGTCGAGGCCGGAATGGGCGGCGCTCTCAACGCCGGTGGTCGGATTCTGTCTTGCCAGAAGGTGCGGGCCTTGGGTGCGTCGGTGAGCGCTCGGGCGAGGGTGTCGATCGTGGTGCAGTGGTGACGTACTGCCGGTAGAGCTCAGCAGGGTTGGTGGCGAACTGTCGGGCGAGAGTGGAGACGTCGGGATAGCGGGTCAGGACCGCCGGGTTCCCCGGACCTGCTCGGGCCGCAGCAGCAGCCGCTGCCCCGGCCGCAGCTGCCCGCACCGGTCGATGTCGACGTCGTCGACGTAGCCGATCACCGGGTAGCCGCCCGTGACCGGGTGGTCGGCAAGGAAGAGCACGGGTTGGCCGGAAGCCGGCACCTGCAGGGCCCCCCTCGCCATTCCCTCGCTGGGCAGCTCACCGTTGCGCTCGCGCGCGAGGGCCTGCCCCTCGAGGCGCAGCCCCACCCGGTTGCTGTCGTGGGTAACGACCCATGGCTGCTCGAGCAGCGAGGCCCACGCTTGGTCGGAGAACCAGTCGCGCCGCGGCCCGGGGGTCACCCGCACCGTCACGTCACCGGCCTCCGGGTCGCCCACGGGGGCGACGTCGACGCCGGGATGCGGCTGCTCCGAAGGGCCGACGGTCAGGACGGTGCCCGCCGAGACCACGGGCGGCCCGAGCCCACTGAGCACGTCGGTCGCGCACGAGCCCAGCACCGGCTCCACCGCGAAGCCGCCCCGCACCGCGAGATAGGTCCGCAGGCCACTGAGCGGCGGTCCGAGCTCCAGCACCTGCCCCGACCGCAGCGAGACAGGAGCGTTGTGTGGCGCCGCGCTCGCACACCGGGCGCCGGTGGTCACGACGACGACATGACCGTCGGCCCTCAGCCGCAGGCCTCCATACGTCACCTCGAGCGCAGCGGCGTTGTCGTTGTTGCCAACCAGCCGGTTGCCCAGTCGGTACGACGCCCGGTCGCAGGCTCCGGAACGGCCGATGCCGAGCGCAGCCTGGCCCGGGCGACCGGAGTCCTGCACCGTGGTGAGCGGGCCCGTCTCCAGCACCGTCACGGACGGCGTCACGACTCGGCTCCCTCGTCGACGAAGCGCACCCGCACCCCGGGGCGCAGGATCGCCGGCGTCGACCGGGTGGGGTCGAACATCGCCAGCGCCGTCCGCCCCACCAGCTGCCAGCCGCCGGGCGACTCTCGCGGATAGACCCCGCTGAACTCTCCCGCCAGAGCCACCGCTCCCGGCGGCACCTTGGTGCGAGGGGTCGAGCGCCGCGGCACCGGCGCGGTCCAGGCCGGTGACGTGAGATAGCCGAAGCCCGGTATGAAGCCGCAGAAGGCCACGGTCCACTCGGCGGCCGTGTGGCGCCGTACGAGCTCAGCAGCGTGGCAACCCAACAGGTCTGCCGCCTCGTCGAGGTCCTCCCCGTCGTAGGTCACCGGGACCTTGACGAGCTCGCCGTGGTCGCGCTGGTCGGCACGGGGCGTGGTCGCGCGGACCGCCCGCTCGACCTCGGCGAGCGACCCCACCACCGGGTCGGTGACGAGCAACAGGGTGCGGGCCGCGGGGACGATGTCGACCACTCCCGGTGGCGGGTCGTCGACGAGCGCCGCGTAGAGCGCGACGACCTCGTCGAGGTCGTCGACCTCGACGAGGATCGCGGTCGAGCCACTGGGCAGGATCCGCATCAGCCCGTGAAGGAGGTGACGGTGACCCCCGCCTCCCGTAGGGCGTCCTTGACCCGCCGCGCGATCTCGACCGCACCGGCGGTGTCGCCGTGCACGCAGATCGAGCCCGCCGTCAGCGTGAGGGGCCCGCCGTCGACGTCGGTGATCGGCTCTCCGGTGGCGATCGCGACGCAACGTCGGGCGATCTCGTCGGCGTCGGTGAGCACGGCCCCCGGGAGCCGACGCGACACCAGGGTGCCCTCGGGGGTGTAGGCGCGGTCGGCGAAGGCCTCGCTCACCGTCGTCAGCCCCGCCTCCTGCGCCTGTAGAAGCCAGACCGACCCGGGGAGCCCGAGGACCGGCAGCGTCGGGTCGAGGTCGACGATCGCGGCCACCACGGCGGCGGCCTGCTCCTCGTGGTGCACGATCGCGTTGTAGAGCGCGCCGTGGGGCTTGACGTAGGCGACCCGTGACCCGGCGATGCGGGCGAAGGCCTGCAGGGCGCCCACCTGGTAGACCACCTCCTGGGTCAGCGCCTGCGGCTCGATGTCGATGAAGCGGCGACCGAAGCCGGGCAGGTCGTGATAGCCGACCTGGGCCCCGATCGCGACCCCGCGCTGCGCCGCCTCCGAGCAGACCGCGCGCATGATGGACGCGTCACCGGCGTGGAAACCGCACGCCACGTTGGCGCTGGTGACGACGCCCAGCAGGGCCTCGTCGTCGCCGAGCTGCCACTGGCCGAAGCCCTCACCGAGGTCGCTGTTCAGGTCGATCGACGTCGGTGTCGTCATGCGAACAGGCCCTTGATGCCGCTCAGCGAGTTCCAGCCGAGGTAGATCGTCACGACCCACGCGATGGTGCCGATGACGATGAGCCAGACCGGGTAGCGGTAGCCGCCCATGAGGTCGCGACGCCGGGCCGCGATCCACAGCAGGATGCCGAGCCCGAAGGGCAGGATCAGGCCGTTGAAGGCGCCCGCGAAGATCAGCAGCTTGACGGGCGTGGTCGCGGCGACCAGGAAGACCGAGGTCGAGACGACGATGAAGCCGCAGACCACCCAGCGCTCGTAACGGGTCACCCACGGGCCCATCACCTTGAGGAACGACGTGGACGTGTATGAAGCGCCGACCACCGAGGTGACGGCCGCCGACCACATGATGACGCCGAAGACGACCTTGCCCGCCTCACCGAGCGCCTGCTGGAAGGCGTCGGCCGCGGGGTTGAGCTTGTCGAGCGTGGTACCACCGGAGACGACACCGAGGATGGCGAGGAAGAGCAGCACCCGCATGACGCCCGTGATGATGACTCCCGTGACCGAGCTGCGGGTGATCTGGGAGACGTAGCGTTCGCCCTGGATCCCGTTGTCCACCAACCGGTGTGCGCCGGCATACACGATGTAGCCGCCGACGGTTCCCCCGATCAGCGTGGTGATCACCAGGAAGCTCGCGGTGTCGGGGGAGACCGACTGGCGCAGCGCCTCACCGAGCGGAGGCTGCGTCTTGATCGCGACGAAGGTCGTGAGGGCGATCATCACCGCCCCGAGCAGGACGACGACCCGGTCCATGGCGAGTCCGGCCCGGCGCACCAGGAAGATGGCGATGGCGACGAGGGCCGAGATGGCTGCCCCGATCCGCACGTCGAGACCGAAGATGGCGTTGAGCCCGAGCGAGGTGCCGGCGATGTTGCCGATGTTGAAGACGAGACCACCGAGCACGTCGAGGGCAGCCAGGCCGTAGCCCGCGCCGGGCAGCACGCTGTTGGCGAGGTCCTGGGCGCGACGGCCGGAGACGCCGATGACGCGCCAGACGTTGAGCTGGATCGCGACGTCGAAGAGGATCGACACCACGATGGCGAAGGCGAAGGCCGCCTTCATCGACGCGGTGAACGTCACGGTCTGGGTGATGAAGCCCGGGCCGATGGCGGACGTGGCCATCAGGAACATGGCGCCGAGGAACCGGCCGGACCCACTGAGGGGGGTGCCGAACGTCTTGTCGGGCTCGGTCACCGCCGGGGGAACCGGGGAGACGTCAGGGGATGAGGCGGGACGGTCGGGCGAGATGGGCGACATGCGCGCTCCGAAGGTTGTCGACGAGGCCCCGCGATCCGTGGTCACGGTGTGCCTTGGGTCACCTCAAGGTAGCGATCGTTCAACAATCCCACAAGAGTTTCAGAGGTCAATCTGTTGTCGTCCCCAACCGGGCGGGGGATCATGGGCTCATGTCGATCCCCGTGAACAGCTCTGACCCGAGCGCCGCCCAGTCCGCCTCGTGGGTGCAGAAGGTGGCCCGTGACGTCGGGCTCCTCGAGCGCAGCAGCACGGCCGACCGGGTCGCCGACGTGCTGCGACGTCGGATCACCGAGGGCGACCTGGCGCCCCGGACGCACCTGTCCGAGGAACAGCTGATCGCTGCCCTCCGCGTCTCGCGCAACACCCTGCGTGAGGCCTTCCGGATGCTGTCCCACGAGGGGCTGCTCGTGCACGAGCTGCACCGGGGGATGTTCGTGCGCGAGCTCGACGAGGCCGACCTGCGCGACCTCTACCGGCTACGGCGGATGATCGAGTGCGGCGTCGTCCGCTCACTGGCGGACGCCCCCCCGGGTGACCTGGGGGCGCTCCGTACCGACGTCGCGGAGGCGGTGTCGGCGTCGGCGCGGGGCGACTGGATCGCGGTCGGAACGGCCAACATGCAGTTCCACCACGACGTGGTGGCGCTGGCCCGGAGCCCCCGCACCGACCAGGTCACGCAGCGGCTGCTGGCCGAGATGCGGTTGGCGTTCCACGCGGCGGCGAGCCCGGAACGGTTGCACCGCAAGTACGTCGAGCGGAACCGCGAGCTGCTGGACCTCCTGGAGGCGGGGAGGTTCGAGCAGGCGGCCACCCAGCTCGAGGAGTATCTGCGGGACTCGTTGGCCGAGCTGCTCGAAGCGCTGAGGGGGGAGGCGGCATGACCACCCCCACAGTGACCGGGGACCGTGGATCCGCAACCGGGACAGCGCAGTCGCCCGGCGAGGCCCGCAGCCGCTACCGGCAGGGACTCGCGGTCCCCACCTCAGGCTGGGCACCCGGCTTCACCCAGGCCAACCTGGTCGTGCTCCCGAAGGAGTGGGCGTTCGACATGCTGCTCTTCGGCCAGCGCAACCCGCAGCCGGTGCCGCTGCTCGACGTGACGGAGCCGGGGGTGACCACCACCGTCCTTGCTCCCGGGGCCGATCTGCGCACCGACCTCCCGCGCTACCGCGTCTGGCGTGACGGCGTGCTCGTCGACGAGCCGACCGACGTCGTCGACCTCTGGAGCGACGACCTGGTCAGCTTTCTCATCGGGTGCAGCTTCAGCTTCGAGACCGCACTGATCGACGCCGGCGTCCCCGTGCGCAACATCGAGCAGGGCCGCAACGTCTCGATGTACCGCACGAACATCGAGTGCCGGCCCGCCGGTCGCCTCTCGGGGCCGTTGGTGGTCTCGATGCGACCGGTGCCGGCGTCGCAGGTGGTGACCGCCGTGCAGGTCACGGGCCGGATGCCCGCCGTGCACGGCGCCCCGGTCCACGTGGGCGCCCCGGAGTCGCTGGGGATCGCTGACCTGGCACAGCCCGACTTCGGCGATCCCGTCGAGTTCCACGGCGGCGACGTCCCGATGTTCTGGGCCTGCGGGGTGACTCCGCAGGCCGCGCTGATGGCGTCCAGGCCGCCCTTTGCGATCACCCACGCGCCGGGGTTCATGTTCGTCACCGACGTGCCGGACGCGGCCTACCGACAGCACTGAGCGACGCACCGGGCGGGGGACGCCCGGGGGAGGGGCTGTCCCGACCCTCCCGGGTGATCCTCAGCACCACTGCGGCGACGTCTGCGAGGCAGCCAGGTCAGCCTGCCGCGGCGGCCAGCAGCGCGCCCGTCCGGCTCAGGTGCTCGCGCATCGCCGCCTCGGCGGCGTCGCCGTCACGGGCCAACACGGCCTGCACCACCGGCCCGTGCTCCGCGCAGATCTCGGTCAGTGAGCGCCCGGTCGCCGTGGTCGGGTCGCCGAGCAGCACTGTCGCAGCGCGCAGCTGCTCGACGATGACGGCGGCGCGTCCGTTGTCGGCGCCGCGCAGGATCCGGTCGTGCACGGCACGGTCGGCCCGCCAGAAGGCCGGCTCGTCGTGGCGCCGGGCCGCGGACGCGAGGTCGTCGTACGCGGCTCCCACGCCGGCCACCGCCTCGTCGTCACCGCGCTCGCACAGGCGCCGGGCCGCCGCCGGCTCGAGAGCCAGACGCACCTCGAAGATCTCCTCGACGTCGTGCGCGGTCGGGCGCACGACATGGAAGCCGCGGTTGCGCACGATGGTCACCAGCCCGGCCTCCCCGAGACGCAGCAGGGCCTCGCGGGCGGGGCTGCGTGAGACGCCGAGCTCGTCGGCGAGCTGGTAGACGGAGTAGGTCGTGTCGGGGACGAGCAGCCCGCGCGCCACCCCGTCGCGGACCGCCGCGACGACACCGTCGGCCAGCGACGACGCCCCCGACGGCAGCTGCAGGCCCAGGGGGACGGAGACGTCGGTCATGAGTAACATGTTACTCATGACCGACCTGGCCTCTCCCACGATGCGGCCCGGCGCCGGTGCCGCTGCCGACGTCGTCGCCGCCCTGCGCGCCTGCGGCCTCGAGGCCCACGACGACGCGGGCACCAAGGCGATGTACTCCTCCGACGCCTCGCTCTACCGGGTCCCCCCGCTGGTGGTCGTGCGGCCCCGCGACATCGACGAGGTGGCGGCCACCCTCACGGTCGCCCGCGAGACCGGCACCCCGTTCACCTCGCGCGGCGCTGGCACCTCGGTGGCGGGCAACGCCGTCGGTCCGGGCATCGTGGTCGACTTCTCGCGGCACCTCGGCCGGGTACTGTCCCTCGACCCCGAGGCCCGCACGGCCACCCTCCAGCCGGGCGCCGTCCACGCCGTCCTACAGAAGCAGGCGATGCCGCTCGGCCTGCGCTTCGGGCCCGACCCCTCGACCCACCCGCGGTGCACCATCGGCGGCATGGTCGGCAACAACGCCTGCGGCTCGCACTCGCTCGCCTACGGCCGCACCGACGACAACGTCGCCGGACTGCAGCTGCTCACCGCAGCGGGCGAGAGCCTGCAGACGGGATACGACGCCGCCGGCGTCCCCTGGGTGCGCGGCGCCGACGGCGTCGTGGCCGCCGCGCGTGAGGCGGTGGCCCCATACCTCGCGACGGCCCGCACTGAGCTCGGCCGCTTCGGCCGGCAGGTCTCCGGTTACGCCGCGCACCACCTGCTGCCCGAGCGCTTCGACCTGACCAAGGCGCTGGTCGGCTCGGAGGGCACCCTCGGGGTGCTCACCGAGGTGACCGTGCGGCTCGTGACCGACCCGCCGCTGCGGGTGGTCGTGGCCATCGGATTCCCCACCATCGTCGCGGCCGGCGAGGCCGCCCCGGCCGTCGTCGCCCACGGCCCCACGTCGTGCGAGGGACTCGACCGGCGGCTGGTCAACGTACTGCTCGGGCAGCGGGGCGCCGGCGCAGTGCCGCCGCTGCCGCGCGGGGAGGCGTGGCTCTTCGTCGAGCTCGCGGGGGACGACCGTGGCGAGCTGCTTGAGCGCGCCCGTCGGCTCGCC
>JALYVC010000371.1 GCA_030853445.1 Actinomycetota bacterium
CTGACCAGCGAAGACGTCGGTGGGCCCGGCCGGGATCGAACCGACGACAGCCGCGGTGTAAACGCGGTGCTCTACCAGCTGAGCTACAGGCCCCTGTGCCCGTCGGGACGGGCGCGAGTCAGTGTGCCAGAGACCGGAGGTCGGCGAGGGCCGCGCGGAACTCGTCGAAGTCGCGGGGCTTCCCGGTCTCGCTGACTGCTGACCACCGCAGGATTCCATCGCGGTCGATGAGGAAGGTGCCGCGCAGGGCGAAGCCGTTGGTCTCCGAGAAGACGCCGTAGGCACGGGCCACCTCGCCGTGGGGCCAGAAGTCGGATAGCAGCGGGAAGAAGTAGCCTTCGATGTCGGCCCAGACCCGCATCGAGTAGAGCGAGTCGCACGAGACGACGAGCACCGTGACGTCGTCGCCCTCGAAGTCCTCGAGCCGGTCGCGGATCTCGCGCAGCTCACCGGTGCAGATGCCGGAGAACGCGAAGGGCACGAAGACCAGGACGACGTGCCGTGCACCGAGCTCGCCGTCGAGCGAGACCGGGGTCCCGTGCTGGTCGAGCAGGGTGAAGGAGGGAGCCCTGTCGCCGACGGCGAGCCCGGCGCAGGCGGGCGCGCTGGTGGTCGCGGTCGTCATGCCCCCATCCTGCCAGCCCCGCAGGGGCCTGTCAGGCAAGGAGGCTGCAGTGATGTCATGGTCACAGGAGACCTTCAGCCGCCGTACGGCCGGCCTCCAACCCACTGCCGGCGGTGGCGCGGGGCTCAGCGCCGCTGGCCCTTGGGGCTGACCAGGCGTACGGCCGACCACGCGACGGAGACGTTGGCGACGCCCGCGGTGTGCAGGCCGGCCGTGACGGCCGACTCCTCGATGTCACTGGCCTGGACGAAGCCGTCCCGGCCGGCACGAGGCGTGAGGAGCGCGACGAACCCCTCGTCGCCGAGGTTGGTGAGGCAGTCGACCAGCTCGTCGACCAGGTCGCCGTCACCGTCGCGGAACCACAGGAGCACCGCGTCGGCCACGTCGGCGTAGTCCTCGTCCTCGAGGTCGGTGGTCGTCACGTCCTCCACGGCGAAGCGCAGGTCGTTGTCGACGTCGTCGTCCCAGCCGACCTCCTGCACCACCTGGCCCGCGGCGAAGCCGAGCCGCCTCAGCACAGGGTCCTGCGAGGCCGCCTCGGCGGTCGTGGTCACGGGTTGCTCCTCCTCGGGTGGTGCGGCACCTCACGCGCGGGCGCCACTCATACCCACGGTAGAGGACCACAGGCCCGCAGGTCACCGTCCTGCCTCCATTTCGCTGCACCGGCGGGTGCGGCAGCCCCGGTCGCCCGGCGCTGACCTACAGTTCTGGCATGGGTCGGGTCACGAACAGGGTCCGCGCGACGAGGGTCGACCTCGCCGGGGACGGGCACGTCGGCGAGCGCGTCGAGACGCTGGTCGTCGAGGCGCCCATGGAGGTCAGGGTCGAGGGTCAGTCGTTCTCGGTCACCATGCGCACCCCCGGTGACGACTTCGACCTCACCATCGGCTTCCTGCTCTCCGAGGGCGTGATCACCTCCGCCGCCGACGTGCGGGCCCTGATGCACTGCCAGGACGAGGACGAGTCCGGCTCCCCCACCTACAACGTCGTCGACGTCGCGCTCGCAGAGGGCGTGGCCCGCCCGGCCGTCGAGGACGCCCGCAGGGTGCTCACGACGAGCGCCTGCGGCGTCTGCGGTACGGCGAGCATCGACGCCGTCCGCACCAACGGCCGGTACGACGTCGCCGCTGACCAGACGTCGTACGACCCCGACGTGCTCGTGTCGCTTCCCGAGCGCATGCGCGAGCACCAGAAGGTGTTCGACCGCACCGGGGGGGTGCACGCCGCAGGCCTCTTCACCGCCGACGGTGAGCTCGTCGTGATGCGCGAGGACATCGGGCGGCACAACGCCGTCGACAAGGTCGTCGGCTGGGCGGCGCGCGAGGGGAAGCTGCCGCTCACCGGCCACGTGCTCGTGGTCAGCAGCCGGGCCAGCTTCGAGCTGACCCAGAAGGCCTACGTGGCGGGCATCCCGGCCCTCGTGGCCGTCTCGGCTCCCAGCTCGCTGGCCGTCGACCTCGCCCGCGAGGTGGGTCTGACCCTCGTCGCCTTCGTGCGCGCGTCACGGCTGACCGCCTACTCCGGGGTGCAGCGGCTGCGGCTCGCAGCCGACCGGGCCAGCAACGGCGGCGTCTCGACGCCTGGCCCCGCAGTCTCACAGACTGGGTAGTAACAAGCCCGGGTGTGACCTGGACCGCACCGGGGGTAGAGGATGGAGTGGACCTCCGCCCACCCCGCGGTGGTCGCACGCGCCCCGAGAAGGGCGCCATGAGAAAGGACTGCACCCGTGGCAGGACACGAAGCCGGCGGACCCATCCTCAACGGCATCCCCACCCAGCTGCCCGACATCGACCCCGATGAGACGCAGGAGTGGCTGGAGTCGCTCGACGCCGTCCTCGACGAGTCGGGGCGCACGCGCGCTCGGTACATCATGCTCAAGCTGCTCCAGCGAGCCCGCGAGATGCAGGTCGGCGTCCCGTCGCTGACGGCGACCGACTACGTCAACACCATCGGCCCCGAGCAGGAGCCGTGGTTCCCCGGCGACGAGGAGGTCGAGCGCGAGTACCGCCGCTACCTGCGCTGGAATGCCGCGATGCTCGTGCACCGCGCCCAGCGTCCCGGTGTCGGCGTCGGTGGCCACATCTCCACCTACGCCTCGGCCTCGACCCTCTACGAGGTCGGCCTCAACCACTTCTTCCGCGGCCAGGACCACCCCGGTGGTGGTGACCAAGTCTTCTTCCAGGGTCACGCCTCCCCCGGCATGTACGCCCGCGCGTTCCTCGAAGGGCGCTTGTCCGAGGACGACCTCGACGGCTTCCGCCAGGAGAAGAGCCACATCGTCGACGGCGAGATCCGCGCCCTGCCGTCCTACCCGCACCCGCGGCTCATGCCCGACTTCTGGCAGTTCCCCACCGTGTCGATGGGCATCGGCCCGATGAACGCGATCTACCAGGCGCAGTTCAACAAGTACCTCCAGGACCGCGGCATCAAGGACACCTCGCAGCAGCACGTCTGGGCCTTCCTCGGTGACGGCGAGATGGACGAGCCAGAGTCGCGCGGGCTGCTGCAGCTGGCGGCCGGCGAGGAGCTCGACAACCTCACCTTCGTCGTCAACTGCAACCTGCAGCGCCTCGACGGCCCGGTGCGTGGCAACGGCAAGATCGTGCAGGAGCTCGAGGCCTTCTTCCGCGGTGCGGGATGGAACGTCATCAAGGTCGTGTGGGGGCGCGGGTGGGACCCGCTGCTCGCCGGTGACCGCGACGGTGCGCTCGTGCACGTCATGAACTCCACCAACGACGGTGACTACCAGACCATGAAGGCCAACGACGGTGGTTACGTGCGCGAGCACTTCTTCGGTCAGGACCCGCGCACCCGCAAGATGGTCGAGAACATGTCGGACGCCGACATCTGGAACCTCAAGCGCGGCGGCCACGACTATCGCAAGGTGTATGCCGCGTACAAGGCGGCCATGGAGCACACCGGGCAGCCGACGGTCATCCTCGCCAAGACCATCAAGGGCTACGGCCTGGGCAAGCACTTCGCCGGCCGCAACGCCACGCACCAGATGAAGAAGCTGACGCTGGAGGACCTCAAGGCCTTCCGCGACGAGCTGCGGATCCCCATCACCGACGCGCAGCTCGAGGCCGATCCCTACCAGCCGCCGTACTACCACCCCGGCAAGGACGACCCGGCGGTGCAGTACATGCTCGAGCGCCGGGCCAAGCTGGGCGGTGGCGTGCCCTCGCGCCGCGTGCAGCACGAGTCGCTCAAGCTGCCGGGTGAAGACGCCTACAAGCAGACGAAGAAGGGCTCCGGCAAGCAGGAGATCGCCACGACGATGGCCTTCGTCCGGCTGCTGAAGGACCTCATGCGCGACAAGGAGTTCGGCGCGCGCGTCGTGCCGATCATCCCCGACGAGGCCCGCACCTTCGGTATGGACTCGTTCTTCCCGACGATCAAGATCTACAACCCGCACGGGCAGAACTACACGCCGGTCGACCACGAGCTGATGCTCGCCTACCGCGAGGCCAAGAACGGCCAGATCCTGCACCTGGGGATCAACGAGGCCGGCTCGATGGCCGCCTTCACGGCGGCCGGGTCGTCGTACGCGACGCACGGCGAGCCGATGGTGCCGATCTACGTCTTCTACTCGATGTTCGGCTTCCAGCGCACCGGCGACTCGATCTGGGCGGCCACCGACCAGATGGCCCGCGGCTTCCTCGTGGGCGCCACCGCCGGTCGTACGACCCTCACCGGCGAGGGCCTGCAGCACGCCGACGGCCACTCGCCGCTGCTCGCGTCGACCAACCCCGGGGTCGCCTCTTACGACCCCGCCTACGGCTACGAGATCGCGCACATCGTGCAGGACGGCCTGCGGCGCATGTACGGCGACGACCCCGAGAACGTCGTCTACTACCTCACCGTCTACAACGAGCCCATCCAGCAGCCGAAGGAGCCCGACGACGTCGACGTCGAAGGCATCCTGCGCGGTATGCACCTGCTTCGGCCGGCGGCCACCGAGGGCTGGCAGCACGAGCCCGCCCGGGCCCAGCTGCTCGCCTCCGGCGTCGGGGTCTCCTGGGCCCTCGAGGCGCAGGAGCTGCTGGCCAAGGACTTCGGCGTCGCCGCCGACGTCTGGTCGGTGACCTCGTGGAGCGAGCTGCGCCGTGACGGGATGGCCTGCGACGAGGCGGAGTTCCTCCACCCCGACAAGGAGATCCCGGTCCCGTGGGTGACGCAGAAGCTCACCGACGCGCCCGGCCCGGTACTCGCGGTCTCCGACTACATGCGCGCCGTGCAGGACCAGATCGCGCAGTACGTGCCGGGTGACTACATGTCGCTCGGGGCCGACGGCTACGGCTTCTCCGACACCCGCGCCGCTGCGCGCCGCTTCTTCCACATCGACGGGCCCTCACTCGCGGTGCGGACGCTGCAGCAGCTGGCCAAGCGCGGCGAGGCCCCCGCCGAGTGGGCGACCAAGGCCGCCACGATGTACAAGCTCGACGACGTCACCGCCGGCACCTCCGGCAACGCCGGCGGCGAGAGCTGACGCGGCATACAGGTCGCGTATGACGACGCCCGGGTGAGCCACTGGCTCGCCTGGGCGTCGCCGTACGCACCCCCCACTTGTCGCGGCGCGCGCCCGGCTAGAAGCCTGTCGACTCTCAAGGAGCGCCGACCTGGAGGATGCGCTTCTGCTCGGTGACGGGATGCTCCATCCAGAGGTTCTCCTCGCGGTAGAGGGCCCGGTCCGCGTCCCGGTCGACGTGCAGGAGGTTGAGGCCGTCGGGCACGACGTAGTCGCCCGACTCCGGGAAGACCATGTCGGCCCAGGACTCCCACTCCCCCACCGTGCCGGGGATGACCATCGAGTCGGGCGCCGGCCCGATGATCGTCGCGCCCATGCGCTGGTGGGTGCGGATCCACGGGTCGACGGACAGGCCGTCCGGTCGTGTCCACGTGGCGTAGCGGGCCATCGACACGGTCGGGTAGCGGCTCTTCCAGGTCGGGCGGATGGGGGCGACGACGCGAACGATCCCGGCCGCGCGGGCCCGGAGCACCAGCGCTCTGAGCGCCTGCTGGGCCAGACCCTGCTTGTCGTGGTCACGGTGGACGGCGGCCGCCATGAAGCTGAACGCCGTGGGGGCGCGGCCATCCTCGTGGTCCTCGACCGCGCGCACCAGCGCGTCGTCGTAGCCGCCCGGAAGGTCGGACAGATCTGCCTCGAGGGCGAGGGGAACCCCCCAGCCACCCGCCACCACCCGCCCCTGGTCGAGGAGCAGGACGTCATACGGCGCGAAGCACTCCCGCACGCGGGGCATGTAGAGCGGGGGGACGGGGTCGTGGAAGACGAACTCCGGCCACCGCTCGCGGAACGCGGCGCCGGCCTCCGCGCCGAGGTCCGGTCGTGAGGTCGCTGTGACGCACTCGAGGGGTGCCATGCCGAGATCCTCACACGGCGGCGGTCCGAACCGTCCCCATCTGCCCGCTCCGGCGTGACCATCATCATCAATCAATATGATGATAGATTTACTTTTAGACTCTTTAAGGGCAGTTGACCATCACAGGGGGGCACATGCGCGTCGTACGGCGACATACCCCCGCCACCGTCGCTGCGGCCCGGACCCTCGGTCACCTCGTCTCCGCAGGGCGCCGTGAGAGCGGGTGGACCACAGCCGAGCTGTCCGAGCGACTCGGCACCACCCAGCAGACGCTGCGGCGGATCGAGCGGGGGGAGCCGAGCGTGTCGTTGGGGCTGGTGCTCGATGCCGCAGTGCTCTGCGGGGTCGACCTCTTCGGCGTCGACGCCAGCGAGCTCCCCCGGGTCGAGCGCGAGGCGCGCGCCCGTGAGGCACTTCTTCCCCAGCGGGTGCGGTCACCGAAGCCGAATATCGACGATGACTTCTGAGCCCGCGGCCGCGGTGGACGGCTGCTACGTGTGGACGTGGCTGCCCGGCGCAGGCACGCCCGTTGTCGCCGGACGGCTCGAGGTCACGGGCAGCTCGCCGTCGGGCCCCGTGCTGTCGTTCGTCTACGGGCGCAGCTACCTGGCCCGACCGAGCGCCGTGTCGCTCTTCAGCCCCGAGCTGCCGCTCACGCCAGGCAGCGTGGACCCAATGTCACCGGTCGACCTCCGGCGTGACCCCGTGCCCCTCGCCAGCTGCCTGCGCGATGCCGCCCCGGACGCCTGGGGTCGACGCGTCATCAACCTGCGCCACGGGGGCGCTCCCGAGGTGCCGCTGTCCGAGCTGAGCTACCTCCTGCGCTCGTCCAGCGACCGCATCGGCGCGGTCGACTTCCAGGAGTCATCCACCTCGTATGTCCCGCGCGGTGGCACCGCGACCCGTGAGCAGCTCTACTCCCTCCTGGTCGCGGCCGACCTCACCGACGCGGGCGAGGTGATCCCGCCCGATCTTCTCGCTGCCGCGGGCCACGGAACCTCGGTCGGCGGCGCCCGCCCCAAGGCGCTCCTGCGCGACGGGCAACGGCACCTGGTCGCGAAGTTCTCCTCGTCGACCGATGACCGTCCGGTCGTCAAGGCGGAGGCGCTCGGCATGCTGCTGGCCGCTCGGGCCGGCATCGAGGTCGCCCCCGTCGAGGTCGTCTCGGTGCGCGGCCGCGACGTCCTGCTGGTCGAGCGGTTCGACCGCCCGGCGCCCGATGACGGCACCGACCCGGCCTCCCGTCGCAGCCTGCTGTCGGGCCTGACGATCCTCGGGGTGAGCGAGCTCGGGGCACGCTACGCCAGCTACCCCGACCTCGCCGATGCCATCGCGTCGTCCTTCGCCCACCCGGGTCAGGCGCTCGAGCAGCTCTTCCGGCGTCTGGTGCTGAACATGGCCATCGGCAACAACGACGACCACCTGCGCAACGTCGCGGCGCTCTGGGACGGCCATCGACTCTCGCTCGCGCCGGCCTACGACCTGACCCCCCAACCGCGCCGCACCCAGGTCTCCACCCAGGCCATCGGGGTGACCCCGGAGGGGCAACGGGCCAGTCAGCTGTGGGTCGCGCGTGCCGCTGCACCCGCGTTCCGACTGACGCCCCCACAGGCCGAGGCGATCATCGACCACGTCGTGACGACCGTCCGCGAGGGCTTCACCGACGCCGCCGACCGCGCGCGACTCACCGCTGCCGAGCGAGCCGGCCTGTGGGAGCGAGAGATCCTCAACCCCTACCTCTTCTACGACACGCCCTGACCCGCGCCACTTGTTGCGGTGGGCGCCGAATATTTCAGCTGTGACACCCCGATTTCCCGGCGATCAACGTAACCCGTCGGGTGGGTTGTGGGTCGCTCGGCCCGGAGCGGCTCTCGGCGCGGAAGGTGCAGGGCGTGACGGTCAGGCCGAAGCGGTGCGGGGGCAACCAGGTTGGGGGGCGTGCCGAGGGTGGCGTCCGGGTTGCGCGGGATGATCTGCTCCTTGTGGGGCCCGATCGACTACACGATCCTGGCCGGCTCGGCCATCCCTGCGGGCGAGAGCAGCTGGTCGTCGGTCTTCGTGTCACCGAAGCCCTGCCCGCTGACGGGTCGGTGAGGAAGACCTCCTTGGCGCGGAAGCGGCTCCGGCAGCGCGAGTTCGTCCATACCTTCCGCTTCTACGACACCCTCTGACCCCTTCCCTCGGGTGGCCGCCTCAGCGACGACTGTCGCCTGCGTGCTCCATCCAGAGGTGCGTCATACCCTCCCGGTAGGTCTGCGAGATCACCGCTGGAGGCGAACGGGACTCCCCGACCACCCGCCACGACACGACCATCGTCGAGCAGCAGGACGTCGTACTGCGGGAAGTGCTCCCGACTTGCGGCATGCACAGCCGGCCGTACGGGGTCGTGGAAGATGAACTCGGGCCCACCGCTCCCGGAACGTTGCGCCGGCTTCCTCGTCGAGGTCCGGGCAAGAGCTCGACGTCACGCACGCGAGGGCTCTTCCCCGTGCCGCACCCGCCCGCCCGGGCGAGCCCATGGCTCGCC
>JALYVC010000115.1 GCA_030853445.1 Actinomycetota bacterium
GCTCCGGGGGTGCGGCCTGCGCCGTCGCCGTCGGTCTCACCGCCTGCGCCCCACCCCCTCCGCGGTTCGACCACCGCGTCCCGGTGGGAACGACGTCCGGCCCGGCCGTGACCGCCGCGAAGACCGAGCCCGTACCCACGCCGACGGTGCCGACGATGCGGCTCGTGCCGCTCGTCCCGCTCGTGTCGTCGTACATTCCCTTCGGCGAGGCCCGCAAGCAGGAGACCGCCGCCTACTCGTTGCGTCACTACGGCGACGAGACGTGGCGCCTGACCCCCACGATGGTCGTGCTGCACTACACCGCAGGCGAGAGCTGGCTGGGTGCGCGCGACACCTTCGCGGCCGACCTGCGCGACCTCGGTGAGCTGCCCGGCACCTGTGCGCACTACCTGGTCGACCGTGACGGCACCGTGCACGCGCTCGTGCCCGTCACGATCCGCTGCCGCCACACGATCGGCCTGAACGACCGGGCCATCGGCGTCGAGGTGGTGCAGCCCGGTCGGGACGATCCCGAGCAGGCCGACCGCGAGATCCTCGCGCGCGCGCCGCAGCGCGAGGCCCTGCTCGCGCTGGTGCGCCAGCTCATGGCGCAGCACCACATCCCGGCCACGAGCGTCATCGGTCACGCCATGGCCAACCGGGACCCGCACTTCCATGACCTGCGAGGGTGGCGCAACGACCACGTCGACTGGCAGCAGCCCGACGTCATCGCCTTCCGCGCGCTGCTGTGACCACCGTGGGCACAGGGCGGCTCCCCGGGATGGAATCGAACCATCGTCGCTAGTCCTGATTCAAAGACCGCGGCCAGGCGTGCAGCGACCTCCCGGCCGCGGCTCCCGCTGCTGCGCCGGGCCTCGCAGATCCGTTCGCGTGTGGTGTTGTCCACGCTTTGGTTAGCAAGGCCGTTAGCAGGGCCCCCACCGCGGTCCGACTACCCGGCGGTTAGTCGTGACCTTCCCAACGGTTGAGCGAAAACTGCTCCTCCGCCCCTGAACCGTGCAGCCAGATGGCGCGAAGCGGTCGACCCGTATACACGAAGATGTCTTGGTCGAGGTCAGCTACCCCCGCGTCGATGCCGTCGTCCCAACCGTCGGGATGTGCAAGGTCGAAGCCTGGGTCAAAGGTGAGCAGCCACGCCACGCGTTCCTGTGGGGGTACGTGGCGTCGACGCCACCAAGGTCCCTCTGTCTTCCACCAGAACTGAACGCGGGTGAGTAGGTGGCCTGCCAGCTCCTCCCCGTCGTACAGCCGCGCCGCTGCCCGACGATAACGGTCGAGGTGCGGTGAGGGTTGTGGTGCAGGTTCCCGCCGGTCCTTCACGACCGGCCTATCCCTCCGGCACATCGGACCGGCTGGCTACTCGTGGTTGCAGAGGTGCAGCTGAGTCGGTCTCGCTCGTCTGGCATGGCCCGACCATAGGCGAAATGGGCGAACAAGGCGGGTCAAATGCGTCACATGTATCCAGCTTGGGAAGTCGGTCGGCGCCCGCGTGGGGGTGGGCCTCGTGCTCAGGGTAGGCGCGGTCAGTACCCGCTCTGACCCCCTCTAGGCCTCTCGGTTGGGCACGTTGAGGGCACGGCGCGCCAGGTGGTGGTGTCGTGACCAGGGATGAGCCGTCGATCCATAGCGGAGCAAGCCGGTGGGGCGGGGAGGGTGTCAAGCCCCGGGGCCGACGAGTCCTGAGCGGGCAGGCACACGGAGTGTGCACCTCGACGGGGCTGGAACTGGGGCTTGACACCCTCCCCGAGCTGCCGGACTCTGACGCGATGGGTCGGGGGCGGAGGTGACGTCGGCTTGGGGCCGTGCCTGAGCTGGGCGTCTACGTCGACCCCGACACCCTGACCCCGCTTCCGACGTGGGAGGAAGCTTGCGACGAGGTCGAGGAGCCGGCCCACGTCGTGCGGTTCGGACGGCAGGTCGACATCAAGGGCCTGCTCGGGGGCACCCCTGACTCTGACCGGGCGGTGCGGTACCTGTGCAAGTACCTGGCCAAGAACGTCGCCGACACCTACACCGGGCAGCACCCCGCCGACCAGGTATCCGACGACGATTCCGGCGAGACCGGTCGGGGTGCGTGGGTGGCGGCTGCGTATGAGCGGCACATCGACCGGCTCCACCAGGAGGTGCAGCTGCTGCCCTGTGGGCACGCGTGCGGCAACTGGCTGCGGTACGGCGTCCAACCCGCTGACGCCGGCCCCGGCCTCGCGCCCGGCCGGTGCCAGTCACCGGCGCACGACCGGGAGAACCTCGGCCTCGGCGGGCGGCGGGTCCTGGTCTCGCGTCAGTGGTCGGGCAAGACCCTGACCGAGCACCGCGCCGACCGCCGCGCTGTCGTCGCCCATGTCCTCGCCGCAGCCGGGATCGACCC
>JALYVC010000384.1 GCA_030853445.1 Actinomycetota bacterium
GCGCCGGCAAGGTCGACAAGGCCCGCGCCGCGCTCGAGGCGCGTGAGGCCTGGCTCGCCCAGGCCCGCGCCGGCGTGGAGGAGTTCGGCGGCTGACCCCGCTGCTGGGCTGCTGGGTCACCCCGCCCTCGGCACCGGCCCGCTCCCCCGACAGCCGCATGAGCGGTCTAGGGGGTGAGGGGGCCGATGACCTTCCCACCGGTGATCCGGTAGACGTCGAAGACGCCGTCGATCTTGCGCACCGCACGGATGACGTGGTCGAGGTGGCTCGGCTCGCCCATCTCGAAGGTGAAGCGTGAGAGGGCCACCCGGTCGCGCGAGGTCTGCACCGACGCCGACAGGATGTTGACGTGCTGGTCGGACAGCACCCTCGTGACGTCGCTCAGCAGCCGGGACCGGTCGAGGGCCTCGACCTGCAGCTGCACGAGGAAGACGCTCGAGCTGGAAGGTGCCCACTCGACGTCGATCAGCCGGTCGGGCTGGGCGAGCAGGCTCTCGATGTTGGTGCAGTCGCGCCGATGGACCGACACGCCGCTGCCGCGGGTGACGAAGCCGAGGATGGGGTCTCCGGGCACGGGGGTGCAGCACTTGGCCAGCTTGACCCACACGTCGGCCGTGCCGACGACCACGACGCCGGGGTCTCCTCCACGCCGGGCCCGGGTCCTGGTGGGCACCGTGGCCTCGGCGAGGTCCTCGCTGGCCCCCTCCTCGCCCCCGAGAGAGCTCACGAGACGCTCGACCACGTGCTGGGCCGAGATGTGACCCTCGCCGACGGCGGCATAGAGACCGTCGATGTCGGGGTGGCGCAGCTCGGTGGCGATGACGGTGAGGCTGTCGGCCGTCATCAGCCGCTGCAGGGGCAGCCCCTGCTTGCGCATCGCCTTGGCGATGGCCTCCTTGCCGGAGTCGATGGCTTCTTCGCGGCGCTCCTTGGAGAACCATCCACGGATCTTGTTGCGGGCCCTCGCGCTCTTGACGAAGCCCAGCCAGTCACGGCTGGGGCCGGCACCGTCGGCCTTGCTCGTGAGGACCTCGACGACGTCGCCGTTCTCGAGGGTCGACTCCAGCGGCACGAGCCGGCCGTTGACCCGCCCGCCGATGGTGTGGTGGCCCACCTCGGTGTGGACGGCGTAGGCGAAGTCGACGGGGGTCGAGCCCGCCGGAAGCGACACGACCTCGCCCTTGGGGGTGAAGACGTAGACCTCACCGCCGTTCATCTCGAAGCGCAGCGAGTCGAGGAACTCGCCCGGGTCCTCGGTCTCCTTCTGCCAGTCCATGAGCTGCTTGAGCCAGGCCATGTCGTTGGACGGGTCGTCGTCGCGGCCGCTCGGCTCGCCGGGCTTGCCGTCCTCCTTGTACTTCCAGTGCGCCGCGACGCCGTACTCCGCCCGCCGGTGCATGGTGTGCGTGCGGATCTGGATCTCGACCGGCTTGCCGCCGGGGCCGATGACCGTCGTGTGCAGCGACTGGTACATGTTGAACTTCGGCATCGCGATGTAGTCCTTGAAGCGCCCGGGCACCGGGTTCCACCGCGCGTGCAGGGCTCCCAGGGCGGCATAGCAGTCGCGCACCGTCTCGACGAGCACCCGGACGGCGACGAGGTCGTAGATGTCCTCGAAGTCGCGGCCGCGCACGATCATCTTCTGGTAGACCGAGTAGTAGTGCTTGGGACGACCGGTGACCGCAGCCTTGATCCGGGCCCCGCGCAGGTCCTCCGTGACCTGGCTGCGCACCCCGGCGAGGTACTCCTCGCGAGCCGGGGCACGCTCGGCGACCAGCCGCACGATCTCGTCGTAGACCTTGGGATAGAGCTGGGCGAAGGAGAGGTCCTCGAGCTCCCACTTGATGGTGTTCATGCCCAGCCGGTGGGCCAGCGGTGCGTAGATCTCGAGGGTCTCGTGCGCCTTGCGCTCGGCCGACGCCTTGGAGACGTAGCGCCAGGTGCGGGCGTTGTGGAGCCGGTCGGCGAGCTTGATGACCAGCACCCGGATGTCGCGGGCCATCGCCACGATCATCTTGCGCACGGTCTCGGCCTGCGCGGCCTCGCCGTAGGTCAGCCTGTCGAGCTTGGTCACCCCGTCGACGAGGCCGGCGATCTCGGTGCCGAAGTCGCGGCGCAGCTGCTCGAGGCTGTATGACGTGTCCTCGACCGTGTCGTGCAGGAGCGCGGCCGCCAGGGTGGTCGGCGTCATGCCGAGCTCGGCGAGGATCGTCGTCACGGCGAGCGGGTGCGTGATGTAGGGGTCGCCGCTCTTGCGCATCTGGCCGCGGTGCGCCTGCTCGGCAACGGTGTAGGCCCGCTCGATGAGCGACACGTCGGCCTTGGGGTGCGTGCTGCGGACGGTCTGGAGGATGGGCTCGAGAACCGGGTTGGCCGCGATGCGGGGCCCACCGAACCGGGCCAACCGGGCCCGCATGCGCAAGGGAGAGGCCCCCGACGTCACGGACGGCGTGGGTGGCGTGTCGGAGCGGACCTCCTCACTCATGCACCGAGTGTAGTCGGCCCGTCGACCTGCCGGACTTCGGCTGGGTGTGCCGGGTCGCCGGGTCAGGTCGTGAGGAGGGCGAAGACCTCTCGACCGGCGAGGGCCTCACGACCCCGCAGGAAGCCCAGCTCGAGCACGACGTCGACCGCGGTGACCACGGCGCCGGTGCGCTCCACCAGCTCGCACGCCGCGCGGGCCGTGCCCCCGGTGGCGAGGACGTCGTCGACGACCAGCACCCGCTGCCCCGGGGCGAACGACCTCGTGGTCACCTCGAGGGTGGCCTCGCCGTACTCCAGGGCGTAGGACACCGAGTGCGTGTCGGGTGGCAGCTTGCCGGCCTTGCGCACCGGGACGAAGCCGACGCCCAGACGGTAGGCCACCGCGGCACCCAGCACGAAGCCGCGGGCCTCGATGCCCGCTACGGTGTCCACCCTGCCGGCGTAGCGTCCGGCGATGTCGTCGACCAGTGCCACCAGGGCGTCGGCGTCGGCCAGCAGAGGGGTGAAGTCCTTGAAGAGGATGCCGGCCTGCGGGAAGTCGGGCACGTCACGCAGGAGCCCCCCCACCCGCACGGCCAGGTCCTCATGGGCAGCGTCTGGCCCGGAGCGGCCCCGGGGGTCGGCCCTGGGCGTCGTCACCGCTTGGACTTCGGGGGACGCTTCGGCTGGTTGCGTGGGCCGGCCTGAGCCCACTTGTGCACCTCACGGGCCCCGCCCTCCCCGGCAGTGGGGTCTCCCAGGCCGTGCGGGGTGGGGTCGGTGACGTCGGCCGGACCGCCGGCTACGGCGTCGGTGGGGTCCGACCGCAGGGGCGTCGAGGTCTCGCGGGCGCCTACCGCGGCAGCCACGGGCGTGCGGGTGCCCGCGCCGCGACCGGCCGTGCGCGCCACCGTCTTGTCGAGCTCCTGGATGTCGTGCTCGCGCCGGCGAAGGTCGACCAGCAGGGGGGTGGCGATGAAGATGGAGGAGTAGGCACCGACCGCGATCCCGACGAAGAGCGCGAGGCTGAGGTCGAGCAGGGTGCCCGGGCCGAGCGCCACGAAGCCGACGACGAGGATGGAGGCGATGGGCAAGAGGGCGACGACCGTCGTGTTGACCGACCGCACCAGCGTCTGGTTCACCGCGAGGTTGGCGGCGGCCCGGTAGGTCTGCCGCTTCGACGACAGCGCCGCGGTGGTGTTCTCGCGCACCTTGTCGAAGACGACGACGGTGTCGTAGAGCGAGTAGCCGAGGATCGTGAGGAAACCGATCATGGACGACGGGGTGATCTCGAAACCGAAGAGCGCGTAGATCCCGACCGTGATCACGAGGTCGTGCAGCAACGCGACGAGACCAGCCACGGCCATGGTCCACGTACGGAAGTAGATCGCCATGAAGATCGCCACGAGCACCAGGAAGATCACGAGGGCCTGGATCGCCTTCTGGCTGACCGAGGCTCCCCACGAGGGCCCGATGAGCGACGCCGAGATGTTCTGGGTGGGCACGGAGAACGCCGAGGCCAGCGCCGTCTTGGCGACGTCGTTCTGCTCCCCTGCCGACTCCGTCTGCACGCGCACCGTGTTCTGACCGATGACGGTCGCCACGATGTTGCCGCCCACGCCGGCCGTCGCCATGGCCTGCTGCGCACGCTGCTCGTAGCCGGTCGTGCTCGACACCCCGGGCACCCGGAACTCGGAGCCCCCGCGGAACTCGATGCCGAAGTTCAGGCCCCGGGCGAAGACACCCACGAGGGCCAACGTGATCAGGACCCCCGAGACGACGTACCACAGCTTCTGCCGGCCGATGAAGTCGATGGAGCGTTTACCCGTGTAGAGGTCGTTGCCGACCTCGGCGAAGTTGACCATGCTCAGGCCTTCCCTTCAGCTGTCGCACCGCGGACGGCGGCTCCGGTGGCGGGTTCGACCCCACCTGCACGAGCGGAGGTGGGCCGGCCGTCGGGCCCCGAGAACGTGCCCCTCCCGACGTAGCGCACCTTGGCCCCGAGCCGCTTCGGGTCGAGACCCGACCAGCGGTGTCCACCGCCGAAGAACGTCGTGCGGGCGAGCAGGGCCACGACCGGGTGGGTGAAGAGCATGACGACCACGAGGTCGATGATCGTGGTCACCCCGAGGGTGAAGGCGAAACCGCGCACGTTGCTGGCCGCGAGGAGGTAGAGCACCACCGCGGCGAGGAAGTTGACGGCGTCAGCGGCGAGGATCGTGCGCCGGGCCCGACCCCAGCCGGCCTCGACGGCCGCGACCAGCGGCCGTCCGTCACGCACCTCGTCGCGGACGCGCTCGAAGTAGACGATGAACGAGTCGGCCGTCACCCCGATGGCCACGATGACGCCGGTGACCCCGGCCATGGTGAGGCGGAAGTTGTAGGACCACCCGAGCAGCACCAGGGCCAGATAGGTGATCGACGACGCCACGACGAGCGAGGCGACGGTGACCAGACCGAGCAACCGGTACTGCAGGAGGGAGTAGACGACCACGAGCAGAAGGCCCACGAGCCCGGCAAGCAGTCCGAGCCGCAGCTGCTCGGAGCCGAGGGTCGGGCTGACGTCGTCCTGCGTCTGCGTGCGGAACGACAGGGGCAGCGCACCGAACTTCAGCTGCTGGGCGAGGTCTCGTGCGCTGTCGATGGTGAAGGAGCCCGTGATGCTGGCCTGGCCGGTGGTGATCGCGGCCTGGGTGGTCGGCGCGGAGATCACCTGCTTGTCGAGGACGATGGCGAACTGGTTCTGCGCCCCCTTCAGGCCGAGCAGCCGCGTCGTGACGGCGGCGAACTTCTTCGCGCCCTCGCCGGTGAAGGTCAGGGCCACCTCGACCACGCTCGTCGGCTGGCCGTTGGGCCCGGTCTGGTAGCCAGACGTGGCGTCGGCGATGTCGGTGCCGTCGACCTCGACCGGGCCGAGAACGTACTTCTGTTGCCGGTTCTGCGAGCAGGCGACGAGGGGTTTGGCCGGGTCGTCGACGGTGGCCGAGGCGGTCTCGGGCTTCGAGCAGTCGAGCGCCGAGAAGGCCTTCGCCAGGTCGGGGGTGATCCACGCGGTGTCGCTCGCGCTGGTCGGTTTGACCTTGGGCGTGTCAGTGGGCTGGTCGAGGGCCGGAGCGCTCGAACCCGGCGTCACCGTGCTCCCACTGGTGCCCACCGTGCCAGTCGTGCCACTGGTCCCGGTCGTCGCACTGGTCGAGGGCGTCGGGTCGGCGACCCGCAGGGCCTCGGGGACGGCGGCGTTCGCCGAGGTCTGCGGGGCGACCGCGTCCGGGGTGAAAGCCGGTGCGCTCGTGGAGGGTTTGACGGTCGGGCTGGGGGTGGCCGCCCCCGTGCCGGTGCCGGTCGCACTGACCGACGGCGTCGCCGTGCTGGTGGCCGTGGCGGCCGCCTGCGGCGAGCCGTAGTCGACGGCGAGCACGGCACGGAAGCGCAGCTGCGAGGGCTTCTTGATGGCGTTGAGGGTCGCCGCGGAGGCCACACCGGGGATGTCGACGACGATGTTCCGCCCGCCCAGGGTCGAGACTTCGGCCTCGCTCACGCCGTAGGCGTTGACCCGCTGCTCGATGATGTCGCGAGCCTTGTCGATCTGCCCCTGGCTGACCTGGGCGCCACTGGTGACGACCGGCTCGAGCACGATCTCGGTGCCGCCCTCGAGGTCGAGGCCGAGCTTCGGGGTCCACTGACCGCCGCCCCAGGCCGCGGCCGCCGCCGTGCCTCCGGCGAGGAGCGCGAGGAGGACGACGAGGGCCGACAGAACCTGTCGGGGGCGTCGGGTGCGGGGGTCGCGGGCCACAGGTGTCCTACTTCTCGTCGGTCGGGGAGGTCAGGGAGTTCGGTGCGTCGTCGTCGTCAGGGTCGTCAGGGCCGTCAGGGCCGTCAGGGCCTTCAGGCACGTCGGAGGACGAGGTGTCGCGCGCGGACGAGCCCGCGGCCACCGCGAGGGTGACCGCACGTCGGTCGAACTTCACGACCGTGCCCGGTGCGACCTCGAGGTGCGCCACCGCGTCGTCGAGGGCCGTGATGACGCCGTACAGACCGGAGGTGGTGCACACCTCGTCACCCACCTCGAGCGCCGACTGGAGATGCAGGGCCGCCCGCTGGCGTCGTCGCTGGCTCCAGAACATGAAGCCCACGAGCAGCAGGAGCAGCAGCGGCAGCAGAAGGCCGCTCAGGTCAGTCATCGGTGATGGTCCTCGATCGGTGGTCCCCGCACGGGGGGAGGCGGTGCGTCGGTGGGCTCAACGAGCCGGAAGGCACACGAGTGCCGGCAGCGGTGCCGGTGCGCCCGCGGAAGTCTAGGTGAGGACGGGGGTGGGACCAAAGACAAACCGCACAACCGGGTCGACAACCTCACCTCACGGACGCACGGAAGGCGGATCAGCCGCGGAAGCGCTCCTCGTCGTCGAGCGGTAGTGGAGCCTGGCCGGCGAGCAGCCCCGGTGCCGACGCCGGGGGGGTGAGGCCGAGGTGCTTCCAGGCATCGGGGGCTGCCGCACGACCGCGGGGGGTGCGCACGATGAACCCCTCGCGCACGAGGAACGGCTCCGCCACCGTCTCGACGGTGTCGGCCTCCTCCCCGACCGCGACGGCGAGGGTGCTCAGACCCACCGGCCCACCCCCGAAGCGGCGGCAGAGAGCCTCGAGCACCGCCCGGTCGAGCCGGTCCAGCCCGCGCTCGTCGACGTCGAAGAGAGCCAGGGCGGTGCGCGCGGCCACGAGGTCGGCCACCCCCTTCCCGTGCACCTGGGCCCAGTCACGCACCCGGCGCAACAGCCGGTTGGCCACCCGCGGCGTGCCCCGGGAGCGCAGCGCGATCTCGCGCACCGCGTCGTCGTCGGCCTCGATGCCGAGCAGGCGCGCCGAGCGCCGCAGGATGGTCACGAGGTCGTCGGTGGCGTAGAAGTCGAGGTGCCCGGTGAAGCCGAAGCGGTCGCGCAGGGGCGCCGGCAGCAGACCGGCCCGGGTGGTCGCACCGACGACGGTGAAGGGGGGCAGCTCGAGCGGGATCGCCGTCGCACCCGGACCCTTGCCGACGATGACGTCGACGCGGAAGTCCTCCATCGCGAGGTAGAGCATCTCCTCGGCCGAGCGCGACATGCGGTGGATCTCATCGAGGAAGAGCACCTCTCCCTCGGCCAGCGACGACAGGATCGATGCGAGGTCTCCGGCGTGCTGGATGGCCGGCCCCGACGTGACGCGGATCGGCTGCTGGAGCTCGGCGGCGACGATCATGGCCAAGGTGGTCTTGCCCAGCCCGGGAGGGCCGGAGAGCAGCACGTGGTCGGGAGGGCTGCCCCGGCGTCGGGCCGCCTCGAGCACGAGGGCCAGCTGGTTGCGCACCCGCGGCTGCCCGGGGAACTCGTCGAGGCGCCGCGGGCGCAGCGCGGCCTCCACCTGACGCTCACCCTCGTCTTCCACGGGGTCGACGAGGCGCGCCGTAGCGTCCCACGAGCCGTCGGGCGCGAGGTGCGAGGCGTCGTGTGAGGCGTCGTACGGCGCCCCGCCGGGCGTCTCGGGCACGGCACTCACCGGCCCAGCACCTGCAGGGCCGTGCGCAGCAGCGCCGAGACCGAGGTGTCGGGAGCGGGAGTGGTCGCCGCGACCGCCCCCACGGTGTCGTCGGCCTGCTTGCCCGTCCACCCGAGCCCGACGAGGGCGTCGCGCACCTGGTCCTGCCAGGGCGCGACCGGAGGCCGCCCGCCGGAGCCGACCCTCGCCCCGGCACCGACGACGCCACCGATGCGGTCGCGCAGCTCGAGGACCAGACGCTCAGCACCCTTGCGCCCGATGCCCGGCACCTTGGTGAGGGTCAGTACGTCACCCCCGGCGACGGCGGAGCGCAGGGTGTCGGGGGTGTGCACGGCCAGCATCGCCAGCGCGAGGCGCGGTCCGACTCCCGAGACGGTCTGCACGGCCTCGAAGACCGCCCGCTCGTCGTCGTCGGCGAAACCGTAGAGCGTCAGGGAGTCCTCACGCACGACCAGGCTGGTCGCGAGGGTGACCTCCACACCGACACGCGACGAGGCGGCGGTAGCCGGAGTCGTGTGCAGGAGCATCCCCACCCCGCCGACCTCGACCACGACGGAGTCGAGACCGGCTCGCGCGACGAGCCCGCGGACGCTGGCGATCACCGGGCCACCGCGCGTCGTGCGGCGATCTGCTCCTGCTGACGGGCGACCGCCTCGGCCAGCCGGCTCTGGGCGCTACCACGCCAGATCTGGCAGATGGCCAGGGCCAGCGCGTCAGCCGCGTCGGCCGGCTTGGGCGGGGTGTCGAGCACAAGGAGACGGGTCACCATGGCCGTCACCTGGGCCTTGTCGGCTCGGCCCGACCCCGTCACCGAGGCCTTGACCTCGGTCGGGGTGTGCAGCTGCACAGGGATGCCGCGGCGCACGGCGGCGAGCATGGCTACGGCCGACGCCTGGGCGGTGCCCATCACGCTGGCGACGTTGACGTCCGCGAAGACCCGCTCGATGGCCACGACGTCGGGCCGGTGCCGCTCGACCCAGAGCTCGATCTCGGTCTCCAGGGCGAGCAGCCGGCTGGGGGTGTCGTCGCCGGCCGGGGTGCGCGCGACCCCGACGGCCACCATCGTCAGGCGCCGCCCCGGTACACCCTCGACGACACCCAGGCCGCACCGGGTCAGTCCGGGGTCGACCCCGAGGACGCGCGTCACGGCCTACCTCCAGGAGTCGGGTGGCGACCCCTCAGAGACGGGGATCGTCCGAACAGGTGTTCGGGACGAACGCTACCCCGGCGGGCCGACACCGCGGGGACGACGCGCCGTACGCCTGCCGGGGTGCCTGTCGCCCGGATCTCCCTACTCGTCGTCCTCGAGCTCGGCCAGCACCTCGTCGGGGACGTCGCCGTTGGCGTAGACGTTCTGCACGTCGTCGGAGTCCTCGAGGGCCTCGATGACGCGGAACATCTTGCGGGCGCCGTCGGCGTCGAGCGGCACCTGCAGGTCGGGCACCCACGAGGCCTCGGCCGAGTCGTAGTCGATGCCCGCGGCCTGCACGGCAGTGCGGATCGCGACGAAGTCACTGGCGCCGGAGACCACCTCGAAGGAGTCGCCCAGGTCGTTGACCTCCTCGGCGCCCGCATCGAGGACGACCTCGAGCAGGTCGTCCTCGGTGAG